>SKLK01000014.1 GCA_007123265.1 Kiritimatiellia bacterium | reverse complement strand
GCGAGCCGAGCTGGGATTTCGGCATACGATCACGCCAGCCGCAGAGGGCTGGCCTACAACACCGTGTCACCTATGAGGCATATAGATGCGCGCCAGCCACAGTTTCTCTGTCCCTAACGCACCTAACGCAGACAAAGAATACCTACTTCAGCAGTCGCAAACTGTTCAGGCACACCAGCACGGTCGAGCCTTCATGCGCCAGAACCCCAATCGTGATCGGAACAATCCCGAAAAACGCCGCGCCAACCATGACCACAATCGTGCCCAGCGAAAGGGTGATGTTCTGACGAATAATCCGGCGCGCGCGCCGACTCAACTGATACGCCTCGTGCATATTCTCGATCCGGTCATTCATCAACACCACATCGCTTTGCTCCAACGCCGCATCGCTGCCGCGGGCCCCCATCGCCACGGCCACATCCGCCGCCGCCAGCGACGGTGCATCGTTGACCCCGTCGCCAACCATCGCCACGCGATCGCCACCATCATGCAGCGCCTTGATTGCGCTCACCTTGTCCTCGGGACTCAAGCCCGCGCGAATCTCGATATCTCCCAGCTTTTGTCCTACCGCCTCCGCCGCTTCAGCCCGGTCGCCCGTCAACATCACCACACGCACGCCTTGCGCCACCAACCGCTGCAGCACGCCGGCCGACTCCTCGCGCACCTGATCCTCCAACAGGATCCGGCCCAGCAACGTCCCTTGCACAAACCATACTTCCGACAACCCGGGCGGCGGACCCGGCAGTTGCCGCGCCCAATCGCGCAACGGACCTTCTTCCAAAATCTCGCGCCGCCCCAACAAACACGACTCCGCGTCGACTTGCGCCTGCACGCCTTTACCGGTCAACGACCGGAACGACGCCACCGCGCGCAACGGCAAGTCCTGCTCTTCGCCATACGCCACAATCGCGCGCGCAATCGGATGATTGGCCTTGTGCTCCAAAGCATAGGCGCGCTCCGCCACTTCGCGCTCGCGGCCCGGCGGAAAACTCTCCACCGACACCACGCGCAAGTCGCCCGTGGTCAATGTCCCGGTCTTATCCAACGCCACCGCCGTGATCCCCGCCATCTCTTCAATTGCGGCGCCGCCCCGGAACAAGATCCCGTGCCGCGCCCCCCACGCGATCGCCGCCAAAATCGCCGACGGAATCGACAACACCAACGCGCACGGACTGGCCACCACCAACAAGGTCATGGCCCGGTAGAACGCGGAAAAGCCGTCCTCGGTATTCATGAACGGCTCTACACCGAACCCCCACCACCAGACAAAGAACATGGCCGTGGTCGCAATCAAAACGCCGACGGTATATTTGGGCCCGAACCGATCCGTAAACCGCTGACTCGGCGCGCGCATGTGCCGCGCCTGCTGAATCAGGTGAATGATTTTTTGCAGCGCGCTCTGACTAGCCGGTCGGACACAACGCACATCCACCGCGCCCCAGAGATTGATGGTTCCACTGTACACCTCGTCGCCCGGCCCCTTACCCACCGGATGCGCTTCGCCCGTGAGCGAGGATTCGTCCGCCGCGCTATCGCCGGATTCGATCACCGCATCCACCGGAAACACATCGCCGGGACGAATACGCAAGCAATCGCCACTATTGAGCGCGTCCACCTCCACCACGCGCTCTTCGCCGGTATCCGGATCAATCAGACGCGCGGTTTTCGGCGCCACTTTGAAAAGTGAATGAATTTCGCGCCGGGTCCGGTACAAGGCAAAGTGCTCCATCGCCCCCGCAAAAGAGAACAAGAACAGGAGCAGGGCCCCTTCGCCATAGGCACCGATAAACGAGGCCCCCACCGCCACGGCCAACATTAAAAAATGGATGTCCAGCTTACCGCGCAACAGGTTGGGTCCGGCATCCTTGGCGGCATCCCAGCCACCGGCGATCATGGCCGCAATATACAGGGCAGGCGCCAACCACGTCGGCCCGAAACCGGTCAAATGAACCAACAAACCGGCGATGCCCAGCACGCCGCACAGACCCGCCAGCGCGGCGAGGAAACGCCATTCCCCGTCCTCGCCCTCCTCGATGCCGGCCGCTTCCGCCGGCGTGGGCCAGGGGATTCGTCGCCACGTCCACACCGTGGCCAACGCCTCACCCGCATCTTCCTTTTCCAAAAGATGCTGATCCGGAAGCCGACGCAGTCGCAGGCCTTCAACCGGATCCGCCGGTTCCGCGCTGTGCGTCGCCGCGTTCAAGGTGGCTTCCAGAGCGCTGCGTAACGCTTCTTCATTCACCTCGCCCATGGTCGCCACGGACACTTCGGTTTGCGTGTCATCCCACATCACCGCTTGGGCGGCATCGGTACGACGCAGAAACGTCGCGAGTTGGGGCACCCACGAGGGAAGAGTTGATTCATTGTTGGTCGTATTCATACGTTCCAATCGTTGGAAAATAAAATGCGTGTTTTTCCAATCGTTGGAAAGTTTTTTGCGATTTTTTCCAATCATTGGAAAATAAAATGGGCGGTTTTCCAATCGTTGGAAAACCGATTCGTTGGAAGACGCCGCCTAAAGGCGGGACTACAAACAGCTAGGCATACTCACGTTGGTAGTTCCGGCTTTAGCCGGTCTCCCTGAGTGGCGCTTGGTCATTATTGTCAGCGCTGCCTGTCGCAGCCTGCCCGTTGACAGGCAGGCTAATATATGTATAGTTTTACTATACATGATAAAGGAGTGCCATGCAGGCGACTGTTGTTGATTTGCGATACAAAATGAATGACGTGCTGAGCGCGTTGGACAGGAATGAGGACGTGGAGATTCTGTACCGCGGCAAAAGAAAAGGCGTACTTGTAGCGAATGCGCGGGATACAGGCTCCCGCGTAGTGGATCATCCTTATTTTAATATGCGTGGTTCCCGTGATTCAGTAGAAGAGATTATGGATCGACTACGTGGCGGGCGTTTCAGTGATCTTTGATACGGATATTTTTATTTGGCTTGAACGAGGCAACGCCAAGGCTGCCGTGGTGGTCGAGCAGGCAACAGAGCGGTTCATTTCCCTTCAGACTTATTTGGAGTTGCTACAATGCGCCCAGGATCGAACGCAGCACGATTGCACTAAACAGTTTCTCAAGGATTTCGCTTTCAGGGTGCTGCCCTTATCGGAAAACATTGGCCACCGGGCGGCGGTGTACGTTGAGGAATACGCGCTATCTCACGGCCTGCGGGCTGGAGACGCGCTGATCGCTGCGACTGCGACTGAAAATAACATGATTTTATGTACATCGAATGCCAAACACTTCAAGCCGGTTAAAGACTTAAAGCTGAAGGCTTTTCGGCCATAAGCATGTTTTTTCGACACGCTGTCTAAAGGACCTCATGGGCTGGATTCGACCTGTTTCATTGATTTTCTTACTACCAGCGGGCGCATTACTGTTATTAGCTGGCGGGGCGGCGGCCTATGCGCATGGGGGCTGGGAGTGGCGGTGAGAACGAAGGAGGCGAGGTACGGCTTAGGGACAGAGAAACTGTGCCTTTTTAGATGGCCACATAAGGCGCAAAAGTCACAAAGGTATACCTGCACCTGTGGTTTGTGACTTATGTGCCTTTTGTGGCCAACCCAAGAATTAGAAGAATTAGGGACGGAGAAACTGTGATGCGCAGACGCGAAGGCAAGTCCTGCGGGCTGAAGCCCGCGCAGAGCTTCCGGCTAAAGCCGGTACTCTGACAGTCCACATTCGCGATTGCCCGAAGGGCTGCTGCGCGGTGGGCAAAACCCATTTGGCCCACGCATACTAGAACGAAACGCCATGAAAGGTCAGGCAGGAATGCCTGACCTACGGAGAGTTCGCCTTACTGCGGCTCCGGCTTGCTCACGCGGGCCAGCCATTCGGCATAGGCGTCTTCGTCAATTTCGCCCGCAGCCAGGCCAAGGGTTTGGAGGACCACGTCCGCTTCGGTGGCATCGATTTCCCAGCCATTCGCACCGAGGAATACATATGCCGCCATGAAGCCCGCCCGTTTGTTACCATCCAGAAAGGGATGCTTGCGAATGATACCTGTGGCATATGCGGCGGCTAATTCGAATAAACTGGGCGCCCCATAGTTGTATGCTTGTTGCGGGCGATGCAGCGCTGACTCGAGCAGCCCGCCATCACGCAGTCCGGACAGACCGCCGAAACGCGCCAGCAAATCTTCCTGCATGGCGAGGATAATCTCGGTTGTGATCCAAACGGGTTCTTTCATTTGGCCAGTTCTTGCAACGCATTACGATATTTACGCATCGCCTTATCGGCCAACTCCATCATTTTCGCTCGCTGCTCATCTCCCGGCGTGACCCTCAGCGAACAGCCGGGCGCATCGGTGAGATACAGCTCGTCGCCCTCCTTCACTTTCAACACGTGCAGCGCTTCCTTGGGGAGCACGATCCCGTAGGAGTTTCCAATTTTGCGGACTTTGGTTTTCATAGTCATGTTATAACTTTAGTTGACACATAGCGGTTTGTCAAGCGGGGACTATGCAGGGCGGCGACGGCCAAGCTGGCCGGCGAAACCGGCGTCCAGGGCGACGCTGACCGGTACACTGCGCGACAAGCGCTGGGCCATTTGCTCGACGGCTTCAATGCGGCGCAGGCTGATGCGCAAATCGATTTGTTGCGCTTGCCGCTCCAGGATATCGCTTTGCTCCGGGAAATACAGGGGGGCGGACGACTCGGAACCGGAGACCAAAACCAGCAGATCGCGTTGCCAATACAGAATCGCCCGCAACACATCGGCCTGGACTTCGCGCAAGGCGGCCTCGACCCGCGCGGCGTACTGGTCGTTTGTCTCGTCTTCCCCTTGTTTCAAATCCGTTTCGATCGAGCTTTTAATATCCGCGAGCAGGGCCTTCATTTGATCGGACGCCACAAAGACCTGCATCGGGGTCTGTCCCTCGAATTGGGTCAACAGATCAACCACACGCTCCCGCCATTCCCCGGTTAGGGCCCGGCTTTCGCCACGGGACAAGACAAGGTGCTGGCAGCGGGAATGGATGGTGGTCAACAAGGCCTGCGGCGCTTCGGTCAAGAGCAGGAACAAGGTACGGCCAACCGGTTCCTCGAGGGTTTTGAGGAAGGCGTTTGAGGCCTGTTCGTTGAGGCAATCGGCATAGAGCAGAATGCCCACCTTCCAGCCTCCTTCGCTGGCCGTCTGTCCCATCCGCTGGTTCAAGAGCCGAATGTCCTCGACTCGAATCCGGCGGCTCTTGCTTTGCGGTTCGAGCCAGACGATGTCCGGATGGGTGCGTTGCGCGATTCGGCCGGCCACGGCGGGTTGTTGCGCGGCGTCAAACAGGAGGTGCAGGGCGGCCATGGCAAACGCCTGACCGTCGGTGCGCGGCGCGCCAATGACGGTATACGCGTGGGCTAAGCGGTCTTCCCGGAACGCGCGCTCGAAACCCGACCACTGCGCCTCAAATTCACGCGCCACATTCACGCGTCACGCACTCCCAGATCGCTGCGGCGATGGTATCCTCGGCCTCCATACCATTGAAGATACGGAACCGCTCCGGCCATTTCGCGGCCAAGTCGAGATAGCCCTGCCGCACCCGTTCATGAAACGAGCGATGTTCCTGTTCAATCCGATCGAGCGGACTGGCTTTGCGGCGATGCCGCTCGGTGATGCGCCGAAACCCTTCATCCAAATCCACATCCAGCAGCAGCGTCAGGTCCGGGGTCGCACCGGCAATGGCAAAGCTGTTGATGGCGATCATTTGATCAATATCAAAGCCGCGTCCGTATCCTTGATAGGCGGTGGTGGAGTCGGCAAACCGGTCGCAGACCACCCACGCGCCCCGGTCCAGGGCCGGCCGGATCACATGATTCACCAATTGAGCCCGGCTGGCGGCAAACAGCAGCACTTCGGTGGCGGGACTAATTTCCTCGCCCGTGACATGATGCTGCAGGATGTCGCGGATCGCTTCGCCGGTCGGGGTGCCACCGGGCTCGCGCGTATACAGGACCTCAAGCCCGCGCTCCTGCAGGCGATCGATCAGGCGCTGGGCTTGGGTGGTCTTGCCACCGCCTTCGGGGCCTTCAAAGGTGATAAATTTGCCTTTTTGTTTTCCTGTTTCAGCCATACCGGTTGATCCGTTTTTCGGTTACGAACGTGGTGCGGTCATTATCCATTCACGGCCTGCCCTGTCACCCTATTTTTTTGGCGGCGAGGCGACGGTGCGTTGAGGCAACCGATTGGCCCAGTGCGCCGCGGCGCGGACAATCGGGATATGGCGCTCGGCCTGCTTGCGCATGCTCTCGTAGAGCTGCAAATAGTCGGTCAGGACGCGAAATAGATCCTCTCCCATTTCATGACCGGCAAAGAGCTCCTCCGCCTTGCCAGCCAAAGGCAATCGGGGTTGCAAAGACCGCCCAAACAAGTCGGTGCCTGTATCGACATTCGACAGCAGGAGGCGGCGACGCGGAAATTTACGTTTACCGCACTGGTCCAGGAACCACGTGCTCGAGTTGCCCGGATCGATATTCAGCAAATACAGGAGTTTCTTTTCCAGGGTCCAGAGTTGAATGATGGTCTTTTCGGACACTTCCAGGGTGCGCAGGTAGACGATGTTCCGTAAAAAGAGGAAGTACGGACGGGAATAGCCGGCACCGCTCATTTTCGGCAATTCAAACCGCTCGCGCAAGCCGTTCAAATAGACGGTTGAACAAGCCAAATCCGACGCCATGGTCGACAATGTATACATGCTCCGCTGAACTCCTCTGGTCCCTTCTTCAATCTGGTGGGAGCATAGAATTGGTGCAGGGCATTGACAAGTCTGGCCTTGCGTGGTCAGGCCGGCGGGACAAAGGCGCAAAAGGGCTCGGGCGCATGTATGTCGCCGGTCAATCCATAGGCCCGCGCCCGCGAACCGCCGCCACAGACTTGGCGATGGCCGCAGTGCCCGCATTTGCCGGTTAAACGATCGGGATCGCGCAGGGCTTTGAATACGGGGTGGGTGCGATAGATCTCGGCCACGCCGGTTTCGCGTACCTGGCCACACGGGATCGGCAGAAAGCCGCTCGGTGATACGATGCCGGTATGGTCGACAAAACAAAATCCGCGACCGGCATTAACGGCGACCGGTAACATCCGCTTCGGCGCCGGGACTTCGGGATGGGCCGCAGCCTGCTGGCGCAGGTAGCGGCGATAGTGTTGGCCTTCGGTAATCTTGACCACAAAGGGGGCGCGTTGGGACAGTGCATGCAACTTGGCGAAAAGCGCTTCGAATTGTTCTGCGGTACAACTTTGCAAGTCGGTCCCCCGCCCCGTCGGCACAAGGAAGAAGACTTCCCAAAACACGATCCCCAACGACTCGACCAAATCGGCCAACGCCTCGAAGGCGTCGATGTTCCACGCGCCAAAGACGGTATTCACCTGCAACGGGACCTCCAACTCGCGAATCCACGCGGCGGCCTGCATGGCCTTGGCAAATGATCCGGGGACCCGGCGAAAGGCATCGTGCTTTTCCGCCGTCTCGCCATCGATGCTGAGCGCCAACTGATCGACCCCGGCTTGTTTCAGCGCAATCAAACGCTCGCGGGTCAGTCGCGGCGTAGTCGCCGGGATGGTCCCGGCGCGCAACCCTCGCTGTTTGGCATGGGCGATCAACGATTCCAAGTCGTCCCGTTGCA
This sequence comes from Kiritimatiellia bacterium, assembly GCA_007123265.1. Lineage (GTDB taxonomy): Bacteria > Verrucomicrobiota > Kiritimatiellia > SLAD01 > SLAD01 > SLAD01. The sequence goes on along the minus strand of SKLK01000014.1, from coordinate 4,119 downwards.
AGGGATCGCCACCGGTAAAAATGATTAGCGGTGTGCCCATGTCGGCCACCTGATCGATTAATTGGCAGCCTTCGGCCAGGGTGAGCTCCAGCGGGTGCCGTTGATGAATCGCCTCGGCCCGGCAATGGATACAGGCCAACTCGCAACTGCGGGTCACTTCCCAGATCAATAATAAGGGGGCCTGATCGAAATCAACCGATAACGGCATCCGCCCCATGGCTGCATGATGATGTTTTTCACGGATCATAGCTCGATGACTCCAAAGCTCACAAATTCCGCCAAATGCCGCGGCGCTGTTTTTGGGCTTCGGCCTGGAACAAGCGGTAGGCTTCCTCGCGGGGATGCTCCGCGTCGTAGACGATGGCATTCCCGCCCAACAACAGGCGCTCGCCAATATCGGTGCCCTGCAGTTCGACGTAACACAGGAGCCGGCCAAAGTTGTCCCGCAGGATCTGGTCCTCGGGGAAGATCAAGCGGACTTGCCGGTCCAACAACCACATCTCCACCGTGCGCGTTGCGACATCGCCGTATTGAAGCAGAAATTCGATATCCATGTTCAACAGCTCGGCCTGCGCGCGCAGGGATCGGGTCCGCCGCGTTTCAGGGGCATCAATACCCAATATGCGCACCCGCTCCTCGTTTCCCATCCACTCCACCACGATCGTGTCCCCGTCGATCACGCGGGTGCACAGCGCCAAGGGCCAGCCTTCGTCTTCCGCCGGCTCATAGACCGGGGTGCCGATGCGAACGCCAAGCACCAGACCGGCGAAAAACAGGATCAAGCCGATCAGCGCCCAAAGGCTGTGCGTCCGTAACCGGACGGATTCACCAAGCTGTTGTAACCAAGTTGCCATATTCCTTTCTCATGATACGATTGACGGCATAACCGAGCAGTATAACAGAAAGGGACATCCTGTGCCAACCTCGATCCATTCACTAGCCCTGCTTCGGCGCCCCCGGCGGAATCGCCGTACCGGCGCTATGCGCGCGATGATTCAGGAGACGCAGCTATCTGTCGCTGACCTGATTCAGCCCCTTTTCGTTACCGACGGCGATGCGCCGCCTGAACCGATTGCCAGCATGCCCGGGATGTACCGGTACGCCATCGGCGACTTGGTTGACGCCTGTCGTCGCTTGGCCGCGGACGGGATTCTGGCGGTGGCCTTGTTCCCGCGCATCGACGCGCGCCACAAAGACGCCGACGGAGGCTTTGCCACGGATCCGGACAATATCCTCTACCGCGCGATCCGCGCGGTGAAGGAGGCGCTGCCGGAATTACTGGTCATCACCGATGTGGCTTTAGACCCCTACACGAGCCATGGCCACGACGGCGTGCTTGGTGCCGACGGGGCCACGGTGGATAACGATGCGACCGTAGCGCGACTGGCGGAACTGGCGGTGGCAGAGGCGACCGCCGGGGCGGACTGGGTCGCGCCATCGGACATGATGGATGGTCGCATTGGCGCCATCCGCCAAGCGCTGGACGCCGCGGGGTTTCCCGACACAGGCGTGCTGGCCTACGCCGCAAAATTCGCTTCGGCCTATTACGGACCATTCCGCGACGCGGTGGGCAGTCTCGAGGCGGCGGGTCATACGGCCCTCGACAAGCGAACCTACCAATTGAATCCGGCCAACCGGCGCGAGGCCTTGCTCGACGCGCTGCTGGATGAGACGGAGGGGGCGGACCTCTTGATGGTGAAACCGGCCGGCCCCTATTTGGATGTGCTTCGCGAGCTGCGCCAAGCGACGCGCCTGCCGTTGGCCGCCTATCAGGTGTCCGGGGAATACGCACAAATCCACGCAGCGGCCGAACGGGGATGGCTGGATTTGGAGGCGGTACGGGACGAATCGTTGCTCGGCATCAAACGCGCCGGGGCCGACCTAATCTTCACCTATTTTGCCGGGGCGCTCGCCGCCACGCTATCGCGATGAACCGCTTAGCCAACCTGTATGCAACGGCGCTGGATCTGCTGTATCCGCGCGCCTGCGCACATTGCGGTGGCGTGCCGGATACAACCCGGTTCCTCTGTTGGGATTGCCTCGCCGAGGTGGAATATGTCCAGCCCCCCTTTTGCGCCCAATGCGGGGATCCGGTGCCCGGCCACATCGATCACGAATATATTTGCGGATTCTGCACCCGCCAAACGCCCGCTTTCGATCAAGCCCGTTCCGCCGTGCGCTATCGAGGCCCCGTCGGGGTCAGCTTGCGGGCGATCAAGTACGAAGCCGCCACCTGGTTATTACCGGAAATGGCCACATGGCTATCCGCCTGTATGCGAACACATTACGACACCCTGCCCATCGATGCGGCCTGCTACGTGCCCTTGCATCCTGTGAAACGGCGCGAGCGGGGATTCAATCAAGCGGCGTGGCTGGCGCAGGCACTGGCGCGCGAGCGGGGCTGGCCGGTTTTGCGGGGTGCCCTGAAGCGAATTCGCGATGTGGGCAGTCAAACGCGTTTGACAGCAACCGAACGGCTCGCTAACGTGGCAGGCGTTTTCCAGGTAGCCCAGCCGCGGCGGGTGGCCGGGCAACGGCTGTTACTGATCGATGATGTGATGACAACAGGCGCAACGGTCAGCGAATGTGCGCGGGTTCTGAAATCCGCAGGGGCAGCGTCGGTGCATGTATTGACGGTCGCGCGTGGGTGAGCGCGTAGGAGTAAAGAATGATGCCATTCTTCAGAAAAAAGAATTATTCGACAGTCAAGGTTCGGAAACGCGAAATTCCCGATGGCCTCTGGCTGAAGTGTCCGTCCTGCAACGAAATTATTTTCAAGCAGGAACTGGAGGCCAACGCCAAGGTCTGCCCCAAGTGCGATTTCCATTTCCAAATGAACCGGGACGAGCGGCGCGACTTGTTGATTGATGCCGACACATTCGAGGAATGGGATCCCCACCACCGCAGCGTGGACACGCTTAATTTTACCGGCGTCGGTTCGTACACCTCCAAACTCGAAGGCAACATCAAGAAGACGGGGTATCCGGACGCCATCCTCAGCGGTACCGGCAAGATGGGCCCGCACCAAGTTGCGCTCGGGATCATGGACTTCAGCTTTCTCGGCGCCAGTATGGGCGCCGTGGTCGGGGAAAAAATCGCCGCACTGATCGAGCGGGCGACCGAGCGGCGGTTGCCGGTGATTATCGCCTGTGCATCGGGCGGGGCGCGTATGTATGAAGGCCTCTACAGTTTGATGCAAATGGCTAAAACGAGTGGGGCCCTTGCCCGTCATGCCGAAGCCGGCTTGCCGTATATTGCGCTGCTCACGCATCCGACGATGGCCGGGGTGATGGCCAGCTTTGCTACGCTGGGTGATGTAATCATCGCGGAACCGGGTGCCTTGATTGGTTTTGCCGGTCCCCGTGTGATTAAGGAAACCACCCAACAAGATTTGCCGGACGGGTTTCAGCGATCTGAATTTTTGCTCGATCACGGCCTGCTTGATCAAGTAGTCCACCGCAAAGAGTTGAAGGCTACCTGCATCCAGTTGCTGGACTACATGGCCGTGTCGCCAGCGGCAGTGGTTGGAGCTTAGTCCGCCGTGAAGCACGCGCCAGCGGACGCGCTGACGTCCACACTGAACCGATTCTTTCAGCGCACGAATCAAGGTATACGCCCCGGTCTCGATGTTATCCAAGCCCTGCTGCAACGTCTGGATCAACCCCAGCGGCGGTATCCGTATATCCACGTCGCCGGCACGAACGGCAAAGGCTCGGTCTGCGCCATGCTGGCTTCGGTCTTGCGCGCGGCCGGCTACAAGACGGGATGCTACACCTCCCCGCATTTGCGGACCTTTAACGAGCGGATCCAGATCGATGGGGCACCCATTCCCGACACGGACCTGGCACCATTGATTGATCAGGTGGAAGCGGCAGCGGATGACTTGGTGTCACGGGAGAAACTGCGGCCGGCCTCCTTTTTCGAGTGCGCCACGGCGATGGCCTTTACCTACTTCGCACAGCAAGACGTCGATTGGGCGGTGATCGAGACCGGCATGGGCGGGCGCTGGGACGCCACCAACATCGATACCCCGGCGCTGGCGGTGTTAACGGAAATTGATATGGATCATATCCGCTTCCTCGGCCCCACGATCGAGTCCATTGCCCGCGAAAAGGCCGG
>SKLK01000209.1 GCA_007123265.1 Kiritimatiellia bacterium | reverse complement strand
CGCCGGCCCGCCCGCTGAGTCAAATCTATCCCTACGACGAATTTGGTCGCCCCAATCCCGATGCTTTTGATTGGTCCGGCATTTCGCTGGGCCCCACGCTGGGCACCATGGGGCTAGGCCTCGAGACGACGGCTTACCTCTTCGAGAACATCAATTTCCGGTTTGGGCTTACCTATTTGGACTTCAAATACAAGGACACCCTGAGTGGGATCGATTACACGTTCGATTGGTCAACGTTGGCCGGCGCGTTCCTGTTCGATTTCTATCCTGGCATGCGGCAGAATTTCCGGTTCACAGCGGGCTTGGTAGTAAAGGATTGGAGCGTTGACGTGTCAGGCCGACCGCGCGGGGACGTATCGATCGGGCGGCAACCGTTCACCGAAGAGGAGGTCGGCCGTATACGGGGGCGTGCTCGCTACGACACGGTATCGCCGTATTTGGGCATTGGCTTCGGTAACACCGTGAGCCCGGATGCCCTGCTAACCGTGTTCATTGATCTGGGCGTCATCATCCAAGGCTATAGCTTGAAACTAGACTCGGACGGAACCATCGATCAGGACGTCAAGGATCAGGCGCTTCGTTCACTGCGCTCAGATGTGAAAGACCGGCTGGACTGGCTGAAGATCTATCCGGTCTGTACCGTTGGCATAGCCTATCACTTCTAAGCGTCTGCCCGCAGTTGGATGGCGTCGCCTCCACCAGCATGACTGGGGCGGGCGATGGGTTTCCGCGACCGATGGTGTAGAGTAGCGCTTATGCAATTCTTGAAAACCATTGTGGCCTACCGCGAATTGATCTTCAATTTGGTGGCCCGCGACTTGAATAGCCGTTACCGGGGGTCGGTGCTGGGCCTTCTGTGGATCGTGCTGACGCCGCTCTTCATGGCGTTTATCTATATGTTCTTTCTGCGCCTGCTTATGGGGCGCGGGGTGGCCATCCGCCATGAAGAGATCATTATTGGCGTCTTTGCATGGCAGTTTACCGTGCAATCGATTCAGTCGGGTATGAGTTGTATCACCAGCAACCAGAACCTGGTGAAAAAAATATTCTTTCCGCGCATTATCCTTCCGCTTTCTGTAACGTTGGCGGCGCTGGTCAATTACGCACTGATGTTGGCGGTGCAACTGGTCATTGTGATGGTCCTGCTTTGGCTCGGTGGTACGCACCTAAGTGGCTGGATTATCCTGCTGCCTCTGGTCGTCGGCTATCACTTCGTGTTTAACTTTTCCGTTGGCCTGCTGACCGCCGCATCGAATGTATATTTCCGCGATACCCAGCACTTTGTCGGTGTCTTGCTCAGCGCCTGGTTTTTTCTTAGCCCGGTCATGTATCCGCTCAGCATGCTGGCGGGCTTAACCGGGGACCGGGCTTGGGTGCAGGAAGTGTACATGCTGAATCCGATCAGCATCATCATCACCGCCTACCGCGCCTTGCATGTACCAGCCACCGCGTTTCCCTGGTCGTGGGGCGTGCTGGTGGGCCTGTTGTGGCCGGTGCTCTTCTACGTGGTTGCGATGAAGGTGTATGCGCGCGCTCAAAAGAACTTTGCGGATTATCTCTAATGACAATTGCGATTGAAGTCCATGGATTGAGCAAAGCCTACCGCAAACAAGGCGTGGGTGTGCCGACCCTGTACAAGACCTTGGCCCGTATCCTGCAAGGACGCGAGTTGGAAGAATTTTGGGCGCTACGCGATGTGTCGTTCGAGGTGCCGAAGGGGGCCACGATCGGCGTGATTGGACCTAACGGGTCGGGGAAGAGTTCGTTGTTGGGGCTGATCGCCGGCACGATCACGCCGTCCGCCGGCCGCGTGCATACCGTTGGACGAATTTCGTCTTTGTTGGAGCTGGGGGCGGGATTCCATCCGGAAATGTCCGGGCGCGAGAATGTGATTTTGAACGCCTCGATCCTGGGTATTCCGCGGGAGGACGTCGTCCGCAAAATGGATAAGATCATCGATTTCGCTGATCTGCGGGACTTCATCGATATGCCGGTGAAGCATTACTCCAGCGGCATGTATGTGAGGCTGGGATTCGCGGTGGCGGTGGAGACGGATCCCGATATCCTGCTTACCGATGAGGTATTGGCGGTCGGCGATGTCGCGTTCCAGAACAAGTGTATGGAGCGCCTGCACGACTTCAAGCGCCGGGGCAAGACCATGCTGTTTGTCTCGCATGCACTGGAAACCGTGCATCAATTTTGCGATGAAGCCTTCTTGATTCTGGATGGGCGGCTCGTGGAGCGAGGTTCGCCCAGCGATGTCATCTTTTCCTATCTCAAGGGGTACATGCTGCGCATCGGCAAGCTGCATGTGGAGGAATTCGGTACCCGCCAGATTACCATTGATGACGTAGTGATTCAGGATCAGTCGGGTACGGAAACGACCGAGTTGAAGGCCGGCGAGGCCTTGGTGGTCGATATTCACTACACCGCGCATGAACGGATTGAGACGCCGGTGTTCGGGTTTGGCATTAAATCCGCCAACGGCATCCACATCTTCGGGTCCAATACCCAATGCGAAGCCTACACGGTTCCCGAGGTGCACGGGAAGGGACGGGTGCGGGTGCGGGTGGAGCCGCTCCAGTTACGGGAGGGGAACTTCTTTCTGTCGGTTGCCTGCCATTCGCCGGACCACAAAGTCCAGTATCATCGCTTAGAGGATTGGCTGGCGTTTTCCGTCGTGGACGATGTCGATCGCGCCGGCATGTTGCTGCTGAACAATCAATGGGAATGGCAACCGGAGTCGGGGTGACCGGGTGATTGCGCCCGACCAAAAGATGCCGCGACCGTTTGGGTGGCACAATGCCGCTCAGTTTGGTGGGGCCCTGAACGATAACGTCTTTCGCCTGCTCGTCGTGCTGTTCTTGATCACGGCCGAAGGGGCAGAAGCGGCTAGCCGGGTCAGTGCGCAGGTGGGCGTCGTCTTTGTGCTGCCGTTTCTCTTATTCACCCCGACAGCGGGCCGGTTCGCGGATCGATTTAGCAAGCGCACAATCATATTGGTTGTGAAGAGTTTGGAAATCCTGTCGATGGCGTTGGCGTTGATGGTGTTTTGGCTGCACGTCCCCTGGGCGGCCTATGCCGTGGTCTTTCTGATGTCCACACAAAGTGCGCTATTTGGCCCGACCAAATACGGCATTGTTCCCGAACTGGTCGGTGACCATCGCTTGTCGCGCGCCAATAGTTTAT
>SKLK01000222.1 GCA_007123265.1 Kiritimatiellia bacterium | reverse complement strand
CGCCCGCGCCGACCAGCATGACGATGATCCCGCAACACAGCAGGGTCGGCAACAACACCGCCAAGGCGGCCTTGCCCCGCGAGATTTCGTGGGCTTCGGCGACACCAATAATTTCCAAAACGATGCCCCAGATGCCTGAAATAAAGCCGCCGATCAATGGGATAATCTGCAAAACGGATAACGAGCCGTACGCGTAGCAATTGACCCGGAACGTGGCCTCGAAGGGTCTAGTGGCCCCGCCCAGCAGCATTAAGCACAGATGCGTCATGCCCGCGCTGATAAAGGCGCCTATGACGACAAAAAGCGGCGCAAAAATGGCCAGGATCAGTGGGCTCATCGCCCAAGCGGCGGTTTCCTCGCCGTTGCCCGCCATCATATACTGGAACGGTAATTCCAGAATCGAATTGATGATCAGCGCGATCCAAGCCACGCCGACATAGAACAGCAGCGGCTGACCCAGTCCGCCCTCCGTACGCATGTTACGGAAGAAATTGGTGGGGGCCAATACGGCGGCCATGATGGTCGCCCACGCCCGTTGCCCCACATGGCCGGTGGCAAGATTTTCCCAGGGCGGTCCGGAATAGGCCCCTTCGGCCGTGGCCTCGTCACGGTCAGTTGTTTCTTGGTCCGCTGGGCCGAACTGCGGGTCGGGATCGGTCGGGGCCACCGGTTCACTCGGCGCACTCAATTGGAGGTCGGCTAAGGCCGAAACCGTTGTCCAATTCTCCATCCCTTCCCGCCAAACCAGGTCGCTCGGCTGGACCTCACCACGCTGGAGAGCTGCCCGTAGCTCATCCAGAGAAAAAAGGCCGATTTCGGTGCCGTCTCGATTAACATGATACTGCATGATGCTGTGGTCCTTTTGGTCGCCGTACTCGTTTAGTGTCCAAGTTCGCAGGGTGCCAAAGCCCCGTCCGTGCGTCAATCATCCGCTCCCCGGCGGTTGCACATTCAGCGCCGTGAACAGACGTTTTTCGACGGCCGGCCATGCGTACTGGGATTCCACATACTTGCGGCCGGCGGCGCCCAACGTGTGCACTAGTTCCGGCTCCTTGAGGTAACGCAGTAGCAGCTCCTCGAAATCCATGTAATGTCGGAACCAGAGTCCGCCCTGACTTTGTCGGCATTGCCATCGCAAGACTTCGCCGCGGGCGTGGACCAAAGCCGCCGTGCGAGCCAGCCAGGCCTCCAAAAGTACGATCCCCAGGCTTTCGTTGACGGACGGATGAATAAAGGCCAGCGCCCCCGCCATGGCTTCATGCTTTTCCTGCTCGGATACGAAGCCGCAATCCATTATATGCGGTTGCAAGTCGGCCGGCGCATCGATCGGGCCACTGCCCGTGAACACCAGGGCAACGTCCTCGCCGGTACGGGCGCGAAAAGCTTGCATATAATCGATCAGCAACGGCGTCCCCTTCAACGGCTCGCGCCGCCCGCTGTACAAAACGTAGGGACGATTCAGGCCGGACCGCCGCGCGAAGGCGTCGGGATCGGCCTCGAACGGGTCCAGCCCCATCCCGACAACCGCACCCCGACCCGGCGTCACATCAAACAACCGTTGAGCCAGCGCCTGTTCCGGCTCCGTATTAAATAAGAACCCGGCCACGGAATCGAAAAGGGTGCGCATGATCGATAACCACGCGAATGGTTCATCGTGCAAACAGGGGATCAACCACGTCTTGTGCGGGTGAATCTGGCAGGCATAATAGATCAGCCCGAATAGGTAGGGCCCCGCCATAATCCGGTCATACGCCTCGCCGTTGGCGCGCAAATGCTGGTATAGGGCTTGGCTATTCACATTATTCTGCATCCACAACACTTCGTCGTCGGCGGTGAACACGCCCTGATTGCTGATCGCATTTTGAACCCGCAGGAACGTTTCCAGATCCCGGTCCTCGTCGACCGGGAAGAAATGCACATCCAGTCCATCGATTACCTGGCGACCGGGGGGGCGGGCATTGGCCCAGGTAAAATGGTCTGTGGCGCAGGTGGTCAGGACCGAGACGTCGCATCCCGCCCGGGCCGCCCGTAGCGCCAGTTGCCGGATTAACGTTTCCGCGCCGCCAATAGTTGCCTGCTCCGAAAAGCGGGGGGTGATAAACGCAAGCCGCGGTGCGCTAGCCATCAGGAATCCTCATCCGTCGAGGCGGGGCCACGGCCTGCTTTCAGGTCAGCCACTTCTTTTTCAAGCGCGGCAACTTTGTGGGCATACTTTTTGTCGAGGTTTTCGATGGCGGTGACCAGCAAGCCGTTGACTTGGTTCTGTTGGGACCAAAGCCGGTAGGTATAGAACTTGAGCAGGTTCCAAATCCCTTTTTTCAGGCGCACCAGAATCGGCGCCAAACCGCGCCGGCGCTCGCGGATTTCGAATTCATTGATATCGACAAACGCCGCTTCGCGCAGGCATTGCAAGTAAAACGCGAGAAACTCATCATGATCGCGCAAGGTCGCCAGGTTGTTGCGCTCTGCCCGCGCCACCCGCGCGTCGTTGTAGGCGCCCTGCTCCAGTTTCTGCGCCACGGAGGCTTCGATTTCCTGCATCAACGCATCGACATCATAACCCGGCGCGTGAACCGTGAAAATCGACGTTGCCCCTGTCTGTGCGTCCTTGTTCATGCCCCGTTCGTACCCTATTTGACGCCCCATGACAAGCTCCGCTCAGTGGCATAAGGCAGAGCGCCCGGGGATAATGCGTGCTTCAGGCCAGCACCTTGTTAGCGAGGCGTCACAGTATCACCGGACGGATCGCCGAATCGTTGCAACGTCTGATCGATCCGGCTTAAGACCCGTGCTTGTCCCAGCACGGCCAGCATGGGGTACAAGCTGGGCCCTTGCGCCATGCCGGATACGGCGACACGGCAGGGATGAATCAAGGCGCCGGTTTTAACGCCCTCTGCTTCCGCCAGTGAGGCCAAGGCGGTCTCGGTAGTTTCGGCTGTAAAATCGCTCAATTGAGCAAATACCGCTCGCAATTTCGTCAGCAAGCTCAAGGCGTCGGGTTTTTGTATGCGTTTGGCGACGGCCGCTTCGTCATACGCGTATGTTTCGGTAAAAAAGAAACCGGCCATGGCTGGGATGTCGGTCCATTTTTTGACGCGCTCTTCCATTACATCAATTACCGCCTCCAGATAGGCCGGGTCGTCAGCGGCGGATGGCACGGCGGCGATGTACTGGGCGCGGTGCTCCTCGCGGG
>SKLK01000030.1 GCA_007123265.1 Kiritimatiellia bacterium | reverse complement strand
CGATGGTGCGGTGGTTGGAGGGGAGGATAATCATCCGAAACGGAGCGGTCCCATACAGGTGCGGAGCGGCCCAGCCCCCGACACGCAATTCCAAAATACCCAAGGTCTGTTGTTGATAGGCTGGTCCCTCCGGTACCGTGGCCAGCCATGCCTCCAGTGCTTCGTTCAAGTCGGGCCGTATGGGCCCGCGCCAGATGCGGCCCAGATGGATCGCGCGATACAAATCCTCCAGTGAACTTTGGCTATCAGTTGAACTTCTTGGCTTGAACAAGTGCCGGTCAAAGTGAAAACCATGCCCCGTCATCCAAGCGCGTTGCAAGTCCAACGATTCGATCAGGGGCGTGTAAAACTTGAATGCTTTCCCCGCATTCCCAATGTAGCCGATTCGGCGCAAATAGGCGTGGGTGGTGTCTGGATCGCGACGATCGATTTCCAACAGGTGATGCCTGAGTCCAGCGGTTCGCCCCACGCGTTTAGCGAGTTGAACATCCAGTGCAGCCCTCTGATTGTAGGCATGCGCTCCGCGCCCGAGTGTAACGCATTCAATCCGATCGGCCACTGCCCGCGCACAAGCGAGTAACCGACGGCTGTCGTTTCCTCCTGTTAACGCCACGTAACCACCGCCACACTGATTGGTTATCGCCCGGATTTGTCGTTCGGTCGTCTGGCAGAATAGGTCGGCGATCGTTGCCACCGCCTCCGCGGAGTCGTCTACGTCAAGTGATAGCGGGTGGTGCCGGTGTTGGGTCCATGATGAAAGCGATAGATAATGGTTCGGTATAATCCGACTTATTTCTCCTACAGGCGTCAGTGGCGGCGGATAAAACAAATTTGGATGGTGATGCGGAAAAGCTGTCAGATCCGGGGAAAACAGGGGATGATCGGGCTCATCAAACAAAAGCGCGCTGCATGTGGAGGCGATTCGCTTACGTGGCGTGCTCCACACGGCGGACAACGAGCCAATGGGATCAAGATAGATGCGCTTGAGTTTGGGGTGCAGAACGATGAACAGGAACCGGCCACCGAATTCATAAATAAAGGCTTCGATGCGGTCCCCCGATTTCAGTTCGTCGCCTGGATTCGGAAGAACCAGTGGTTTTGTCACATATGTTCCCGTGGCATCGATCAGATGGCCAACGGCAAAGCCGCAAGGTTTTCCGGTATGATCCTTTAGTTCCGATACGGGCAGCGATGGGTGGGTATAGAGCGTGCCCTCCGGATGTGCATGCTGTGTCCAGCCCCGGGGAGGCGGGTTAAGCGGTGTCGGCGAGAACAGCAATTGATGGTTTAAATCGATACACATACGATACGCCATGGTCAAAGTTTGTCTCACCGATTGCAATCAAAAGATGATTCAGGTATAGAACGTGCCCGGAATCTTCGCCGGCGTTGGCGCCGGGAGGGTGCGATCGAACTAGAACGCCATGCTTTTCAATTCACTGCTGTTTTTTGTTTTCTTTGCACTGGTCTATGCGCTGTATCTATCCCTGAATCAGCCCAGTCAGAACCGGATGCTTTTGGTGGCAAGCCTCACTTTTTACGGGTGGTGGGACTACCGCTTTCTGGCCTTGATCCTTTTCTCGATCATATTGGACTATCTCTGCGGCTTGAAAATTGCGAGCCATCACGATGTCAGGGGGCGACGCGTTTGGTTGGGAGTCAGTTTGGCCGGCAATCTGGGGCTTCTCGGCCTGTTCAAATACTTCCACTTTTTATCGATTCATTCATCACGGTATTTAGCTGGTTGGGGCTGGAGGTCCATCGGCCGACGATTCAAGTGATCTTGCCCATCGGCATTTCCTTTTACACCTTCCAGACGTTGAGTTACACCTTGGACATATACCGACGCCAACTCACGCCTACCCGCAACATCATTGATTTCGCTTTGTTCGTTTCCTTCTTCCCGCAATTGTTGGCGGGTCCGATCGAGCGCGCCCGAAATCTGCTGCCCCAGATCCAAGCCCCTCGCCAGATCACCGCGGCGATCATCGTGGAAGGACTATATCTCTTTGGTTGGGGCCTGTTTAAGAAGGTGCTTCTGGCCGACACGATTGCACCGATCGTTAATCATATATTCGCCCACCCGGACCAAATGGGCACAGGAGAGGTGCTGCTGGGGCTGTTTACGTTTTCTTTACAGCTCTACTGGGATTTCTCCGGCTATACGGATATGGCCCGTGGATTAGCGAAGTTGATGGGCTTTCATCTGATGCTGAATTTTCGGTTCCCGGCGTTTGCCGAGCGACTATCGGATTTCTGGGGGCGTTGGCATATCTCTTTATCCACCTGGATTCGCGATTATGTGTACATCGCGTTGGGTTCCAATCGGCGGCGACCGATGCGGGGATTGCTCAATGTGGTGCTCGTGATGACCCTGATTGGACTGTGGCATGGCGCCGCCTGGACCTTTGTGATTTGGGGGGTGTACTTCGGCGTATTGCAGGCGATACAACTCGCATGGAGTGCGCGACGTGGACGCGCGAGGGGAAAGTCAAACGAGTCGCGCTTTGTGCGCATCCGGAATCTGTTGACCTGTCGCGTTATGGTCATTTTCAGCTTGATCTTCTTCCGGTCCGAGGACGGCCGGCATGTGGGCGATATGTTCACGGCCTTGCTTCGTGGTTTCAGTGTCGGCGAAGGGTTTTTTGATATGCTATCGATGACCTTTATTATGTGGGCCCCGTTTCGACTCTACGATTACTGGCAGTTTCGCCGCGACGATCAGCTTCGTATTCTGCGCCAGCCGGTCGTTGTTCAATTCTGGCTACTCTGTGCGGCGGTTGCGTGGGGGTATACCATTTTTCTGTTTTCAGATTCACTACCGGTGGGGGAGGAGTTTATCTATTTTCAATTTTAAGTCATGGGTTGAAATCTTTCGCGTCGTGACATGGCGTCGCCTGTTGTTCGGGTTCACGGTGACCGGACTGGTCCTTGGTATCCCTCTTTGGATGGGACAGTATCCGTTGATCTATTTCGGCGCAGGGTGGGGGACGGTCTGGTTGCTGGCGATGCTTGTGCTTCGTCCGTACCGCGGTTTGCTTATCCGATTGCCACTGCTATTGCTGGTGTTCGGTGTTCTCGCGGAGGGCCTCTTCCGCTGGCGCTACTTTGGCGTCGCCGGACTATCCTTTGATCGCTATCGCCCGGCGGGCTATGCCAGTCCATGGTCGACCTTCACCTATAGCGAGGAAACCGTCACCGGGATGAAGCCCCATCAGGTGGTTCGATTTAAGGGCGCGCGTTACACGGTCAATCAACATGGCTTCCGTGGTCGCGATGCCGACTGGGAAAAGCCGGCGAACACGTACCGTGTGGTGGTCATGGGCGCATCTGCTCCCATGGGCGCGGGCGTTCATGATGAGGAAGTGGTTTTTGCACGTTTGGAGACAAAGCTGAATGGCCTCGGGTGGCCCGTGCAGGTGGAATTTATCAACCTGTCCATGGGGGGCGCTTCCATGGGCCATATGGCGTACCATCTGAATCATTCGGGTATGCGTTATGATCCGGATTTGATTTTGTTCTTTCTGGACCGCGTCAGTTTCCGGACGCGGCTATTCGAGGAAGTGCCTCTGCGTGTGGGGGGCGTGGATGCCTCCCTGTTTGCGCGGGTAAATGATCCTGAGTTTCGGTTCTGGGCCAGCCGTTCGTTCTTTTTCCAGGCCATGGAGGGGCACATCCGCCGCACGCAACGTGACCTGCTCCGCCGCTTGCTGCCGCAGCCTGCTCGTCCGAAGGAGCGTCGCGCGCGTGGGCAATTCGCCCGGCAGAACTTTGATCAGGGGTTCGATCGGATTCGTGAAATCGCTGGGGATGTGCCCGTGGCTTATTACATGTTCCGCCCGTTTGGCGGAACCCCGTTTGGCGATCCGCCACAGCGATTCGAGTCCTACCTGCAGCAACAGGTAGACGCGCATGGCTTGCGCCTCTTACCGCTTCCCCGCGAATGGGATATTCCGTATCAGCGCACCGAGACCATCCTCTATCCAGGTGACTCCCATCCCAACGCGCGGATGCACGGGGCTATAGCGGAGGCCTTCTTCCCCTCCTTGGCACAATGGATCAAGGCGGATTTGGCGGGGGGAGGAAGGCAGGGGGACGACTAGTGGGAATAGCCTAACGCTGCCATCACCGGTCCAGCGATCCGTTCCAAATCGGACCATTGCGCGTCCGACCATTCAGCGGGCGGAGGGAATGCGCCCTGTTGCTGGGCATTGAGTGGTGACTTCAGTCGCTGGTGCAGTTCTTGAGCGCTTGGCGATTGAATGCCCAGCCACTCGAACAGTCCGGAGAGGGCCGGTGAATCCGCGTCGAACAAATCAGCGCTGGCCAGGCGATAACTGCGATCGGGTGGAAGTTCGTTGATTAGATGCAGGGCGATGCCGTTCACGGCTTGCCAGTACCAGCAGGTTCGTTGAAACGCGTTCCAGGTCGGCCACTCGCGCGCCGCCGGATCATCCGGGTGGGGGACAATGCGGTGACGGTCCCATGCATGATGCTGGTAGTAGCCCCGGCGCATACCGGACCGAATCACAGCGGCCGGGTCGCGATGCAGTAGGATGAATCGCGATTGGGGCAGATACCGGGCTAGGTCAGCAGCGGCATATGTGAGCCGATTGGCGCATTCGGCAAACCACAGACGCTGGTGTACCGCCGCGCGTAAGGGAGCGTTCGCCCGATGGTCCACATAGCGTTGTCGCAGGTATTGATAGGTGAACGAATCCCTAAAGCGGTCTGGAACCGTTGCTTGGTCATAGGCCGCGCGCGTGGCCTTTAGGAAATGCGGTTTGGGTTCGTGGCAGGCCAGCAGATCCGGTGACGCGTCGAGTACGTGCGCCAGCGTTTGGGTGCCGCAGCGGCCGGTGGACAGGACAAACACACAGCGTAGACGACGACGCAACATGCGTAGTCGCAAATCGCGAAACTCCCTTTCGAATGTTTGCTTGAGCGGCATGGCCGGTGGGGCGTGCGGAATGTGTTCGTTCAGTCACCAAATCGATAGCCGAATAATTCAATATCCGGCTGATAGAGGTGGGCGATTAGGTCCCGGCCCCAGTTGTCATAATAGTCCGAATACGGTGGCCCTTTGTGCGAGGCATTTCGATGTGGCACGGCTACCGGATTTAAGCCCGCCTGACGACAGACGTCGTCGAACCCGGACTGTAGCGATTCCAGCCGGCCGACATAATTTACAATGATGTGGCCGTTTTCATCGACCAGCTTGTCGCGTTGATTGCGGACACCGCCTTGTCGCTCGGCCTTGCGTTCCAGTTGCCGTAGCCAATCGTTGAACGATGTCCGGTTCGTGGTTCGGGTCAGCCAGTGGCGCAGCGTGCGGGTGGGGCGTTTGGAGGAGTGGAGGCCATGCGACACGCGGTACCGCGAAATGGCGCGTGCCCACGGATTGCGCACGAACGAAAAGGAGTACCCCTTTGCATACGCCTCACCCAGGATATGACGCAACTGTTGCGCGGACAGATGTTTGGCCCGGCCCGGTAGCGGCTCGCTGATTCGGTTCAAATCATATTGCTGACAAAAGGCTTCATCCACGCGCTCGCGCACTAAAGTCAGCTGGCCCCCGTGCTGGTCATGCAATTGATGCAAGGCATTGATAATGCTGGTGCTGCCCGTCTTTGGCACCGCGATATGGATGAGGCCCAAGGATGATGAGTATGGCATTGTGCGATGAATCTCCTGCTAATGAATGTCCTTGCGCTCAAAAAAGTAGCCGTGCACTTGTTGGTGCAGGCCCCACTTGTCCGAAGCCCAGCGCCAGCAGCCGTTCTCGTCGATGGCCAGGTCCCGGTCGGGGGCATAGTCGTGACGTAACAGAATGTCCCGGCGCAGGCGATAATGTCGATTTTGATGTTCACCGTGAAAGAGCGAGTGAACGGTGGTGTCGGCATAGGCCAGTTGCCCCCCGACGGCTGTAGACCATTGACGCGCCCATGCATGGTAATCGGCAATAAATGCGGCCGCTTGATTGTGGTGTCCACAGGCGCCACAGGCCTCAAAGTTGCTCCGCATTAGTTTGTCGATCTGGCTTGTCCAGTCGGGCTGATCCCGAAACGTGGCGGCGAAAATGAGTTTATCGGCGCCCCCAACAATGGCCCGGTCATAAAGCGAAACGGTTTCGAACAGGTCCATCCGGGCCGCCCAACCAAAGCCCGAGTACCCGTTCAACGCCCCCAGCAGCCGGTTCCGGCTTGGGCCACGTGGATTCTGATCCAACCAGGCGCCCAGTTCCTGCCAAAACCGGACCGCGGACAGGCCGGGCACGGATTTTCGTTTGCTGCCCTGCTCCACCTGCACCGCCCGAAAGACTTGGCAAACGGGAGCTTCACGCAGTGCCGCGGCCACAAACCAAGGCCACGTTTCCGCTTCCTCAAATACGACATCTGCATCCAGCCAGACAACCTGCCGATAGCCCTGTTCGCGCAGGCGTTGAATGCCAATGTTAAGCAGTCGCTCTTTCTGCCACATCGGGGATGCCGTTCTCAGTTGGAGTACCGGATGGTCATCGCTGGGCGCCAACATCCATGGATCGTTGCCAAAGGCCAACTCAACGGTCAAGAGGGGCCGTCCGCATGCCTTGAACCGTTCCCGGAAACGATGGTAATTGTGGACACGATGATTGGATCCGGTCGGATTGAAAAAGCAGGTGACCACCGCCATGTCATCGATTTGCAAGTCCGGGTACCGGTCCCTTAGTTGCGCATAGCGACGCTTGGCGGGCATGCGGTCTTCGGATAGATTAAAGGCGGTTCGCTGCAACCAGCGGTAAGGCCATTTGGCTGGTTCGGGTAACTTGACCAGCCACGCTCGTCGCCGATTCTTTTTGCGCATGGTCAACGGTTGCTTGCAGCTAATACAGGTGGCGACATCAAGCGGTAGCGTGGCGTTCAATTGGTTCTCGGCCAATTTGCGCGCTGCCCGCTCCTCCAGCAGCGTCTTGTCCTTGTCATTGTATCGCTGGCGGTTCGTGTGCGGGAACGCCTGCTCCGGTTGTGGAAGCGCTAAAAACGGGCAGAGCTCGTTCCATCCATCGCCTGCCTCAAAATTCAGCATCAGGAAATCCTGTCGCATACCAAAGTAGGTCCGGACCTCCTCGTTGTATTCAATATACCGCCTCACCATATCGGCCTTGTCCAAGCTGGTGGTGCGAAGGTGTCGGCGATAGCGTTCGGCCACACTGGGTTTGGTGACGGTAATCCACCGCTCCACCGAGCGCCACCAACGTTCCGGTTCGCGATACGTCAAGATGAAGCGACTGCCCGGATAGCGTTCATCCAGTCGTCGATACATATCGCCCACGTTCCAGGGGCGATCCTCAAAGACGCGGTACACCCCGGCAAAGCGGAGCGCTGGTTCGTATTCACCATGATCGAGCACGGTGCGAATCAAGCCCGTTCGGTGGACAATCCGTTGCGAGGCAATCGGGCCGACGCCCAGCGCCCCCAGCGCCCGCCCAAGCGAGCTGGTGCCGGTTTTGTTCATGCCAATTCCGAAAATCCGATAGGGGAACGGGTAGGGGACGGCCGACGCGCCCGCGTCCTGCGTCGCCACCGATGGGATTGGATTGGTTTCGTTCGCTTCCATAAAAGCTATTCGTTTTAAGTCATATTCGGGCCAGAGTCGGCTGTGCCATTCGCGGTTCGCTTGCCTTTGCCTGCAAGCCCATGGTATGTGAATAGCCTTCGTTTGCCGTCAAATTGATCATGACCCCTGTATACGCATATTGTCAACGTCTCCAGCACGCACTTCACCGTGTCCGTCGTTACGGCGATATGCTGTGGTGGTTAGGCCATGACGGTGTTCGGCGTTTTCATCGGCGTGTGGCCCAGCTGCTTTTGGCGAACGCGGTTGGCATGGGCCTGCAATTAGCCGCTTTTGGTCTGGTTTTTGCCTATGCCCATGCCTTGGAGCGCGATCGGCAGTGGACGTGGATGGGGCGGGCATGGGTGCCCCGTGAGTCTCCGGAACTCTTGATTGCGGTGGCGTTGATCGCGGCCATTTGCCTCGTCGTAGCGGCGGGTCTTGTGTATCGGGCCCGCACCGAGATCATTCATGTCCGCCGTCGCTACGAGGAGTTTTGCCGGCATCGCGCCTTGTTACTGGCCAGCCGCCTGCCCTTTCCCTCTGCGGATCTGGCCAATCGAATCCTGGCCGAAAACGGCTTGCCGACGATTGCCTATCGACAGGCCCGCTTGTGTGGACGGGCGCTCATGATCGTGTTGCGGGGCACCTTCCCCGCCGGGCGGGCCGTGATTGCGTTTGCGGCCTTATTTCTTATTCACTGGCGTTGGTCGTTGGTCGTCGTCCTGCTGCTGCCTGTCGCGGCCTATGTGCTGTATGGCGTGAATGTCGCTGCGGCCCGGGCCAGTTGGCGGCAGGAGCGGAAAGCCCGTCCGGCCGCCCTCGCGAAGCGCCGGTTGATTGGCCTGATACATCGCCAAACCTTTACCCGGACCGAGGCGGATACCTTGCTGCGCGAAACGCATGAACAGGGCAGTGCCGGCGAGGCGATGGACGCCTTCTATGCCCGTTTTTTGATTCGGGAACGGGCACAGTGGGTGGCAAATCTGTTTGTGGCCGGTGCACTGCTGGTGCTTCTCGTGATCGCCGGGCAGACCGTGTTCGGCGGGCATATGACATGGGCTATCTTTCTCGCCTACCTGTTTGCCTTGCGCGTCTTCCTACTAAGCAGCCGTAACCTCGTGACCACCGTTGTGCAAATCAGCCGGATGTATCCCTATTTACGCAGCTATGCGGACTTTGTCGACGATGCGCGTCGCGCCGATCGACGGATGCCAGCTCCCGAATGTTCGCGTACCGTGGTGATCGCCTCGCCTCCGCTAAACCAACCGGAAGCCCAGGCGGCGCAGTTGACCTTGATGCCCGGTCAGCGGGTCTGGTGGCTGACGTCGCGACCCGTGGATCGCGCGCTGGCGGCCCAGTTGCAAATCTGTCTGCGTCCCGGTGACGGGGCGGTGTCAGCGCAGAGTTTCTTTTTCGACCCGGACCAGCCCGGCACCGTTGGCGGGACATCAGGTGGCGCGTGCGTTATGCCGGGCGATGAGGTGTTGAAGAAGAACTGGGCGAAAGGGGTGCTGGTTGGGGTCTCGACCGAATTGCCGGCCGCGATCGCGGATAACGAGCCCGTGCTGCTTTTGGATTCGGAGTTGCCCGACGGGTGCGGCTGGGCCCCGGCCGCATGGTTCCGGCAGCATCCGGATCGATGGCAACCGCTGGTGCATGCGCAGTGTTCGGCCAGCAACGCAGAAGGGCGGATGCCGGACGATGAAGACGATGACGACATGTAAAGCGAACGAGCCATGCGGATTTGTCTAATTAGCGGCGAAATTTTTGCCTGGAATAAATTTGGCGGGTTTGGCCGGTCCACCCGTTGGATCGGGCGGGAGTTGGTTCGTCGCGGATACGATGTTTGCGCGGTTGTACCGCGTCGAGCGGGTCAGGGTCGGGTCGAAGCGCTCGATGGCATAACCGTCTACAGTTTTCCGATGTGGTCGCCGCTGGCGGGCGTATCGCTATACCATCAGTGCAACGCCGATATCTATCACTCGCAACAGCCCTCCCTCGGGACGGCGTTGGCTATGTTGGCGGCGCCCCGCCGCAAGCACGTAGTGACGTGCCGCGACATCAAACTCGATCAGGATTGGCATATTGAACAGCGGCTGCCGTCACGCCCGGGCTTGGCGGCCAAGCTCTCCCGGTTATACGAAGACAATTCACTGGTGGGATGGGCGGTGCGGCGTGCCGATGCCGTGGTCTGCGCCTATGCCGGGACAGGCCGAAAGGCCATGCAACGATTCGGATTGTCAGTGGAACCCGCCCATTTACCGAGTCCCATTCATATTCCGGAACATGTCGAAAAATCAGCTACGCCCCTGGTTTGTTATGTGGGGCGCTGGGATCGCCGGAAACGGCCGCAGTATTTTTTTGAGCTGGCCAGTCAGCGCCCGGACATTCAGTTTGTCGCCGTCGGCATGGCGCAGGACACGGAATGGGACGCGTATTTGCGTGAAACCTATAGCCCGTTACCCAACTTGACGCTACACGGTTTCGCGGATCAATTTGAGGGCGGCTTGTTGTCGGACGTTTTCGACAAAAGTTGGATTCTGATCAACACGTCGCCACGCGAAGGCCTTCCCACCTCCTTCCTCGAGGCCGCGGCCCATCGCTGCGCGGTTCTGGCCTGCGTGAATCCCGACGGATTTACCGAAAGATACGGTTGCCATGTCACCGCCGACACCCTTGCCAAGGGGTTGGACGAATTGATTCAGGAGAACCGCTGGCGCGCGTTGGGGGAGCAAGCCTGCCGTGATGTGCGTGCGGTATACGAAAGCTCTCGCGCCATGGATCAACACGAAGCGCTATACGTCTCATTACTTGCGACAGATAAAAGGTGACTGACGGCCAATTGCGGCAAGCCTGGGCAAGGCGGTATAATAAGGAGCTTTCTCGTGGCGAAGATCACGAACACGTCGTAATCTCCCATGCGCCGGCTTCTCCGATTAAGTGCACATGGGTGAAGGGTATGCCTGGATCCACCTGCGCGTGCGTAATCAGCATGATCCCACAGGCTGGCAATGCGCTTGTTAGTCGCAGGATCAAGCGGCTCAGAAACTGGCGATCCAAATGGTTGTCGGGTTCATCAAGTATCAGTAGTTCCGGTTTTCCTAACAGGGCACGCGCAATCGCCAGCCGCTGCTTTTCACCACCAGACAGACGCACGCCGCGTGGGCCAATCGGTGTATGAAGCCCTTTCGGCAAGCGGGCCGCGAACGCGTCTGCTTCAGCCATCTCCAGCGCCCATTGCACGTCGGACGGGACTACGGACGGCAGGCCAAACACGAGATTCTCATGCAGTGATCCGGCAAAAAGCCAGGGATCCTGCAGTACCACGCCGACTCGTCTTCTGAGCGTGCCCATATGAAGGTCGGCGTAATCGTTCCCCCCCGCCTGAATGCGGCCCTGAGTGGGACGGTACCAACCCAGGCAGAGTAGCGCCAATGTACTTTTCCCGGCCCCGCTGGGACCCGTCATCACGAGGATATCGCCTGCCGCGATGCTGAGGTTGAGGTCACGAATTAACGGGGGCGTGTCTGCTTGGTAAGCAAAGGTCAGGTTCTCGATACGCATCGGAAGCAACTGCGTGCAGGGTGTGCGTCCGGTATAGGGCTGCCTGTCGGCGACGGCGAGAAATCGCGAGATCCGCCGCAACGCCTCCGCCGCGTCCATGAGCATGGGAAGCTGAGCCAACACCTGGTTTAGGGCGTTTCGAAAGATCCCCGCGACCGCGAAAAAGGCCAGCAAGCCGCCGATGGTGAGTGCTTCGGTTTTTAGCACCAAGAAACTTCCGCCGAATAGAAGAATAATCAGCATGGTTGTGATCATTAACCGTAGTGCAGCATTGTAATGGATGCGCGTTCGGACCAACCGATGCATGCTGTGTTCGGCCGTATCCGCGATCTCTCGATGGGCGCGATAGGTGTCGGCCTCGGCATTCTTGAGCCGAACCAGATCAATCATTTCCAGAATAAAGAGCACATGGCGGCTGAACGCACGGTGGCTCGTATGCATATGCTGGACCGCCTCGCGAATACGCGGACGAATCACCAGCAAGGCGATCAGGCCTAGGCCGAGTACGAGCCAAACCAAGAGGCTCAGCCAGACATTCAGCGCGACCATAAAGACGGCCACGACAAGGGCACTGGCCAGTTGCGGGGCCAAAATGGTCATGGCCCCGCGAGCAGCGGTTTCAACGCGCGAACTTTCCTGAACCCAGTCCACATGCAGGCTGCCCACATCCGATTGCTGATAATAGATGCGCGGCAAGCGCAGGGCATG
>SKLK01000116.1 GCA_007123265.1 Kiritimatiellia bacterium | reverse complement strand
GCTCAGCGGCGTCGCAGCGCTCCGCCCGCCACCACGTGGCCTGAAGCTATCATCGCTCCAGCACGAGGCCCAAGGGCAACCGATCACCGAGTAACTGGTCCTGCTCGTCCGCGTCCAAGCTGCCACCTTCGCGTACCAGTTCAAGGCCATGCGCGGATGCCCCGGACGCGCTCAAATAATCAAGCACCCGCTGGCGGCAGGCCGGGCCGATATCGATAAAGCGATCCCCAGTGCGCCGGGCTAGATGCAACAGGGCAAAGGTCTTGTCGCGGGCGGGTAGGGGATGAGCCACTAACTGATCAATCCATTGCTCTGCCGTTAAGGCCGGCAACACGTGATTAATCGGACCATAGCTGGGAACGCGGGCGCCCAGTCGACCCAGCGCCCAGATCGCCGCCTGTTGGTGGGGGCGACGGAGTGTGGCGGTGCCCAATACACTCAGGAGCCGGGCACCCAACATCGCTCGTTCGTTGGCTGAGAATTGTTCCAGATTACCTAGTAAACGGATTACTTCTACCCATTCATGATGATCCAAACGCACGTCGCGTTGCAGTAAAGGGGCTTTTGCGCGGCCTTGACAGAGGCTGTTGAGCGCGGCTTGGAGGGGTGCGGCGATGGCCTGTTGTTGCCCTGGTGTAAGACCTCCGGCCAGTCGCCGCCAACAAATCCACCACTCCATCCGCACCGGATCCTGGCGACCATGGATCGGTCCGTCATGCCACAGCTTCCAGCATTCCGAAATGCGCCAGTCATCCAGCGCGATCCCGAAGCCCGGTCTCAGGACGTAGCCTACGGCATTCAACCAACGCGCTTCGTGAATTGGGGAACGGTGACGTACAGCGGCACCATCCATCAGCACCGTCCACCACTGGCGTAGAGCCGTAGCAGGCCATTGGTGTCGGGACAGGCCCAGCGAATCTTCGCATGCTTTTAGTAGCGAGGTTCGTTCCAGGTCAGCCGGTGCCGACGACAAAAGCTCGCGCAAACATGCGGAAGCCTTGTCGATCCGTTCCGAGTCCACCACGTCGGCGGGCGCTCTTGACGGGAGTGAAGCGTCGTGCGTGCGGGTTTCGCGCAAATCAAAGGCCAACTGCCACGACCGGGGACTTTGGGTATCGACGATGTGCAGGTCCAAGGTTCCCAGCTCATTTCGTTGCACGCGCAACACACCACGAACCGTATCTTGCGCAGCCTTTTTGCCGACCGCAAGAATCGTGCGCAGGGAGGGTAGCGGACGGAAACGCTCGGGTTCCAAGGAAACCAGATCGCCTGCCCGATCCCCGGTCCGCGTGCTGGAGACATAAAGCGGGAACTGGACGGGCCGTTTCAGGCGGACCGTGAGCGGGTACGTGTCCAAAGTCAACGGTGTGTGTGTGTCGAGGTCGGCGGGGGCCACACAGAGGGCTTGTTCGATACCGGGCTCCATGCGGCTTTCGACGCCGATGAAGTAGGCGCGTCCCAAATCGCTGGCGACCCGGACGCCACTGCCGCGACGCACCCGACCGTAATAGGCCGCTCCGCGAGCAACGGCCAGGTCCAGCCGATCATTCGGCCACACGGCAGGCGCAGTGGTTCCGTACCAATCGCTGAATATCTGTTCGAAACGATTTCGTAGCGCTTGCGAATGGAAGAATCCGCCATTTAAAAGCACGGCCTGCGGTCGTGCGTGGGGGCTGGCTTGATCCGTGTCCGCATGTTGGCGAAGAAAGGCCGCCAGATATTTAGAAATGGCCGCATCGGCGGCATAGGGCAGTCCGAATGAACGTAGCCCCGACTGTGGTCGTTGCGGGTCCGCGTCAAAGGGGACACGTGGCAGGAATCCGTCCACGAGTAAGGTTTCCACCTCTTCCCGGGTCAAGGTCACCTCGCGCTGGCCACGGATCAGGTGTGAGCCGCTACCCGGCAAAACAACTTGCACGCTGTCCGGTGGAGCAGGACCGAGCAAGGTCTCCTTATGGTGTCGACAAAGCCGAATCAAGGCGGCCCATTCCGAGGCGGCAAGGGGGGCCGCATCAAACTTCCGCTCCACGTGATGGGCCAGGGCCTGGTCTAGATTGTCGCCCCCCAAGATCAAGTGATCGCCGACCGCGACACGTTGCAGGCGGATCCCATTCTCGCTAGGGGGCAGGGCATGAATCAGTGTGAAATCCGTTGTTCCACCACCGACATCACAGATCAGCAGACGGTCATTGGGCTGGAGGTGATCCGTCCATGTCGTTTCATGCGTCGCCAGCCATGCATAAAAAGCGGCTTGGGGTTCCTCCAGCAATAAGCCGTTCGAGAGACCCGCGCGCCGTGCTGCTTCCACTGTCAATTCCCGTGCGACTTCGTCAAAGCTGGCCGGTACGGTCAGATAAAGGTCCTGTGCGCTGAGCGGCGCATCGGGATGCGCGTGATCCCAGCAATGCCGTATATGCCGCAAGATTAGGGCCTGTGCATCGACGGGAGACAGGCGAGGGACATCCGGGCTCGCATGCCAAGGCAAAATTGGCGCCTGCCGATCGACGCCTCCGTGGCATAACCAGGATTTGGCGGAGGCGATCGAGCGTCCCGGAGCCAACGTACCCTGTATTTGGGCGTGCGACCCTACGCGGAAGTGCGGGTCGATCAGTTGGTCCTCGTCGTGTTGCTCTTCGGGCAACAGCGCATACAGATACGACGGCAACGCGTCCCGGGTTTCATAGATTCCGGGTGCGGTACATTGGCGAATTGAAAAGTCCTGAATCTGGTCCGGTGCGTTCAGCGTATCGATGAATGCCACCGCACAGTTGGTCGTGCCCAAGTCGATGCCCACGACAAACGGAGGCAACGGGGCCGGTGTTGGATCAGCCATGGAACGCGGACGCGCGTTCATTATGCGGGGTCACGGACGCTGAATTCCAATTTCCAGCGTTCGGCGCTGGTGGTGCTGACACACCAACATTCCAGCACCCCCAATTCGGTCACATGCGTTTCAATCTTGACCGGTATATATCCGCCGTCCGTTTGTTCCGTTGCCTTGAGCTCTGTTTCGAGGGAGTCGGTCTCCATCAACTCCTCATCCGACCAGTGTGTTAACAGTGTGCCGGGTGTGTCCTCCGTGCGGCTGGCGGAGCTGAAGAATCGGAAGTGGACCGGCTCTCCAACCACAAGGCCGATCTCCTCACTGGGCACCTCGATCGAGGTGCCTTCCTCCATGCCGTGCGGCACAACGCAAAGCGCATGCAGGGGCCGTGGCGCGCCCGGAAT
>SKLK01000092.1 GCA_007123265.1 Kiritimatiellia bacterium | reverse complement strand
GGGAGAGAGGGCTAGAGCGAGGGGCTCTGAGATATCCTTGCAGAGCACAGCGCGGCGTAGCCGCAACCAAAGAAAATTAACCACGGATGGACACTGATGAACACGGATAATTGCGAGCATGCTATTATTTTAACTAATTGATAATCAGCTGATTGTGATTATTTCTAAGTTAGAAACGTGCATAAAAAACAAAAAGTTGGGGGATTGTAGTACGAAGGGCACTGACCGGGTCATTCCGACCGGAGCACCGGCGCGAAGCGACGGGGCGGAGTGGAGGAATCTCGTGATTCCGCCCACTGTCTCGTGCTCCTGAGTTCAAATGAAGTCGTAATCGAAGTCCCGGTTTATGCCTGTATCGGATTGACCTGGATTCGAGCTTCTCCCCCTTTTCCCTTGTCGGCCATGTTTCCGCAGCCAGCGATTAGGGCGAAAGATTAAGGCGAAAGACAAGGGGGTAAGATCGCTATCACGGGTCGGCCGGCGGATTCTGCGCGACGGTCTTGGTGTTCAGCATATACGCGATGTGCGGCGTGAACAGGCTGGGTTCCAGCAGGAACGAGTCGTGTCCTTTGTCGGAGTGGACGGTGATATGCTGGAACGGTACGCCGGCACCCTTGAGCTCCCGACAAAGCTGGCGTTGGCGGTCCGGATGGAAGCATGCGTCGCTGTCGATGCTGAAGACGAGATAGTTCTGGTGGCGGCAGGGCGCGAATATGTCGCGGAAACTGGATTTGCCGGTGTCCTGTAACAGGTCAAACCGTTGCCACGCGTCAATGATGCGCAAATAGGTGTTGGCATCGAACCGGTTCACGAATTTCAGGCCTTGCTTGCGTAGATACGATTCGACGGGGTGACTCATCCAGTACCATTTGTCCTTGTCCTCCTCGGGGCGGACGACTTCTTTGCGCGCGCGCTGCGACATCATTTCGAGGGAGACAAACGTCTTGTGGCTGATCATGCGGGCCAGGGTCAGCCCCCGGTCGGGGTGTTGGCCGTTATAATAATTGCCACCCTCAAAGAATTTATCCTCTTCGATGGCGCAGATCTGTTCATAGTTGTAGATGCGCTGCAAAATCGACGTGGCGATGCCGGAGCCGATTAACACGGCGCGTTGGACGCGTTCCGGATAGCGCACGGCGCAGTTGACGGCGCATAGCCCGCCGAGGGAAGGGCCGATCACGGCTTGTACCTGCTGAATGCCGAGGGCGTCCAGCAACTTGATCTGCGAGTCGACGATGTCCCCGATCATGACGGTGGGAAAATCGCGGCCATACGGCTGGCCGGTTTTCGGGTTCGGGGTGACCGGTCCGGACGTGCCGTAGCAGCCGCCGATGTAGTTGGCGCAAATCACAAACCATTTATCTGTGTCGATGGCTTTGCCCGGTCCGATGAAGTCGTCCCACCAGCCCTGATGCAATTCGTCGGTCCACAATTTGCCGGCGGCCGGGACGTCGGGGTTGAAGCCGGCAGCATGTTGGCTGCCGCTGAGAGCGTGGAACAGCAGGATGGCGTTGTCGGCCTGGGGCGACAATTGGCCGTAGGTTTCGTATGCCAGCGTAACCTGTTCCAGTTTTTCCCCGGACCGGAAGACGAACGGGTCGTCTGCGGAGCCGAAGTGGAAAAGTTGGGTTTCCACGACGCCGATACTGGAGGATTTAGAGGGTGTATTCATTCATCAATCGTTTTTCGGTTTCTCCGTCAATCGTCGCGCGCACCTCGACGTAGGGGATCAAGGTGGAATTATGCAGTTTCTTGCGGAGCAGGTTGTCCATTTGAAAGATGCCAGCGGAATTGTGAAGTTGCACCTCGATCCGGACGGGCTTGGCCTCGCCCCGGTTGATCTGGACGGACTTAACGGCCAGCGCCGAGATCGAGTGAATATTGATCTGCCCCGCATCAAACGGGATGCGCGAACGGCCTTCGGTCATGTCGAGCGCATCGGCCAACTTGACGCAGCCCGCCTCAATCGTGAGGCAGCGTTGGTCGGAGTTGTGGGCGATGATGGCATGTAGCGTCTCGCCGACCATGGCCGTCAGGGCGGGTTCGGGATAGATGGCGGACAGCAGTTGCCGGGCTTTGGGATACGCGATGATCAGACTGTACCGCTCGTGATCATCGCGGTGGATGGCGATGCCGACGTCGTGTAAGGCGGCGGCTAACACGACAATGACTTCGGCATCTTCAACGGTCAATTCGTGATCGGTCACCACGCTGGGTGTGACCCCGCCGGCCACGAGCAAGCGCAGCACGCGTAATGCGGCGTTGGCGATGATACGAATATGAATTTCGCCGTGGTCGCTGATGCCAAAACGGTTGACGGCGTTGACATTGGCGGATCGCCACAATTGATTCAACTCGGCATCGGCCCGAATCAGGTCCGTGAGTTGTTGCAGTTTTTGATTTTCTTTAACGGGTATTTGAAAGGTCATGCTTTACCTGTTGCTGTCGGCGTGTCTTTAGGCACGGCTAGCGTGCCGTTATGAAATTCAATCACGTGGCCCTTGTCAACCAGCCAGCTTAAGGGTTGCAACACCTCGCCAAGGCGGGCGGGGTCGTTGCCGGCGTCCGGGCGCAGGCCGGTGACCAGTTCTTGTCGGCTACAGCCCGGATGCGCCTTCAACCACTCGATCAGTTCACGTATCACTTCGATCACATGACCGGGATCGATCGGGCGCGGTTCCGTGGGGGTGACAAATTGTGCGCCTTGCTTGGATTCAAACAAATGCAGTCCTAGCCGGCGACAGGCGCCGCGCAGGGCGCGAATCAGGGTGTGCGGAAATCGTTGTTCACGGGTCCATGCGGCGCGTAAGGCGCGGGTCAGTTCGGGGTCTCGAAGTTCGCGACTCAGCGGACCGCTGATTACCGCGCGATGGACGGTGGCGACCTGTTTAGGGGCCACGGTTTCCTCGATGTAGGCGCGGGCGGCGGCGGCATCGAGGGGGTCGGATCCTACGTTGGGATCAGCGTGTTCGGGTTTGAGCCGGTATTGGGTTTGCGTGCGCCACTCGTCTTTCCAGCGTTCGATTAGTTCGGGATCGCGCACGGTTTCAATCTCGCGACGGTACGCGTCGATCGGGAGATGGGCAAACCGTTCGCGGTGCAAGGTGTTCAGGGCATCGTTGTAGCCGTGAAAATTCGGTGGGCCCAATAACGTGCCGCTGAGTCGGCAGCGGGCCACGCAGACGAAGTGTCCGCTGGGCGGATCGCGTTCGAGTCGTTCGGTTTCGAAATAGTCCTGCAGGGC
>SKLK01000067.1 GCA_007123265.1 Kiritimatiellia bacterium | reverse complement strand
GTCGTCGGGCCTGAACCGAAGCATCGCCGTCCACAATTCAAGCGCTTGATCGTATTCCTCTGCGTCCACATGCAGAAACGCCAGTCGGTTCGCGGCGTACAGGGAGTCCATTTCCCACGGATGCTGTTCCACTGCGCGTTGGTACAAAGCGAATGCTTCATCCGGATTTTGGTCGACGGTCTCAACGATAAATCCGAGGAAACCCAGCGCCCACGGATCGTTCGGATGATCGACTAAATAGGTGGTCACGAGTTCACGCGCGGCGGTTGTATTGCCTAGTCGCAAGTGGGCCATGGCCAGCACGGGCAATGGCCGATGCCGATCCGGCGCTAACTGATGCGCGCGCAACGCCCATTCCAGTCCTTGTTCAGGTCGGCCTTGGTCGATTTCCAATTTCGCCAGCTCCAGCCACGCGTCGAAAGCCTGCGGAAACGTGGCAACGGTGCGGGTATACACCGCATGGGGCTGAGTCCATATAGCGGACCAGCGTACCGCTTCAACCGCACCGGCCACCCGCAGGCCAAGCAACATGAACACGGCCACAAGAAGCAGCGGCCGCCGCGATGACGCCCACAGGCGCACACACTCGGCCACCAGGATCGCCAAACCGACCGAGGCCAGCGTGATGTAGTAATCGCCCCACGGCCCGTTGCGGAATCCGGCAATGTTGCTCATGGGGGCGAATCCGAGCAAAAACCAAGCCAAGCCGATGCTGATCAAGGGCTGCCGCCGCCAGCACCAAAAGATGCCCGCCACGAGCGCAACGACAAATAGCCAACCAAACAAAATGAGTCCCGTGGCCATCTGCGGATGAATGTGTCCGCCAATGATCGCAAACCGGCCAAACGGCGCCCACCACGTAAAAAAGTGCTGCCAGGTAAACCATGCCGACGCCCCCACAGCCTCCAGCGGCGACGTTTGAGAGAAGCTGGCAATTAGGCTGATACCGGATTGCATGCGAACCCGCACCGCCATGTACACCACTCCCAGTACCACGTAGCCACCATACACAGGCCACAACCGCCTCTCCCGGAACCGGTGCGGCTGACGCATGGCATCGAGCATGAAGACGATCGCCAAAACGCTGATCCCGCCCTCGTACGCGAGAATAGCAAACAGGAAGAGTAGGAGGGCAAGGCTGCCGCGCTGAATCGTTTGGGACGCCGACCGCCCAGAGGTAGCCGCCCACTGGTGCAGGGTCAACCCCAAGCAGGCGCTCGCGGTCATCAACATGATATTTACGCAACTGAGCCACGCGGTGCTCGACACCAAGGTGGGCGCCAATGCCCAGACCGCCGTCGCCAACAGGGCGATGGCGGGCGCCGACCACAGTTGGCGACTGAACTGATAGACCGCACCGATGGCCAACAAGCCCACGGCAACAGCAATCAGGCGGGGCCAAATCATGCCGTGTTCCGCCAGCGGAATAAAGAGCAGGAACAATAGATTCTTCACCGGCCGAAAGAAGCCGTAAAAGTCACGAGTCAAGAGCTCCTGCCAATGAGTCGCCGCGCGGATATGGTGAATCTGTTCGAGATCATCAAGCGGAAAAAACGGCGCGGACAAAGACGGCCAGACAATGCCGATATAGGCCAGCATGACCGCAGCCAAACCGATTCGGGTCTGTCGCTCTGTAACGCGCTCGAGCAAGGTCACACTCCAGTTTAGGCGTCGCCCGCGTGTCCGGCCGGATGAAGCTCTTCATTGGTGTGGGTATCCACCACTCTGAAGTGTTCCATATGGATGTGCGGGTCGGAAACGAAAGCCATCTGAGCATGGAACTTTTGTTCCAGACCAACCAGCATGTCTTCGTCCTCGCTGCGTAAACGGTCGAGCACTGCGGGATTGACGGAAATGCGCAGCGACAGGTCGTCCCGCCGATTTTGTGCCCGCATAAGCTGGGTCAACCGACGCTGGATTTCCACACTCATGCTCAAGGGTGACTTGATCTTGCCGCGGCCTTTGCAATAGGGACAATCGGTGAACGTCGCTGCGCGGATACTTTCCTCCACGCGTTGACGGGTCATTTCGATCAATCCCAGATCCGATACCGGCAGCACGTTGGTGCGGGCTTTATCCCGACGCACGGCCTCTTTCAAGGTGCGGTAGACCTGATTTTGATGGCGCTTGGACTTCATATCAATGAAATCGATGACGACCAAACCGCCAACATTGCGCAATCGCAATTGGCGCGCGACTTCCTCTGCAGCTTCGATATTCACCTCCACAATGGCCTCTTCCTGTGTCTTCCCGCCTTTATGCCGACCGGTGTTGACATCAATTGCGACGAGGGCCTCGGTTTCATCAAAGATCAGGTAGCCCCCGGACTTGAGCCAGACCTTGCGTTGAAAGGCGTTCTCCAGTTGCCGTTCCACGTCGAAATGTTCGAAGATCGGGGCGGCGCCGTCGTAGAGTTTAATCCGATTACGCCCGCGCCGCGAGATACGCGAGACCAGTTCCTTGATCCGGTTGAACTGGTCCTTGTCGTCAATGACAATCCGATCAATATCTTCCGTCAACGAATCGCGCACCACCCGCTCGACCAGGTCAGGCTCTTTATACAACCGACAGGGGGCCGGGCTTTCGCGAATCCCGGTTTCGATCTCTTGCCAGGTCTCGACCAATTGACGGGTATCGCGAACGAAGCTGGTCGGTCGGGCACCCGCCCCCGCAGTGCGGACGATGAGTCCAAGGTCGTCCGGCGCCGGTAATCGCGTCAGCACCTTCTTTAATCGGTCGCGCTCTTTCGCATCGTCGATCTTCTTCGAGACGCCTTTCATCCGGCTGCCCGGCATCATCACCAAATAGCGTCCCGGCACGCTGAGGTTGGCGGTCACCCGCGGCCCTTTCGTGCCAATGGCGCCTTTGGTGACTTGGACGACGATTTCCGATCCGACCGGGAACTTCTTGGCCATTTCGCCGGCGGCGTACTTTCTTTTGCGGGAGCTGCGATTCCGCGAAACGCCTTCTTCGGCTTCAAGGCGAGCGGCGTCTTCAGGAATCATATCCCAGTAATGGATAAACGCATTTTTCTTCATGCCGATATCGACAAAGGCCGCTTGCAAGGCGTCCTCGACGTTTTGGATCCGGCCTTTAAAGATACTGCCGACGATGCGGTCGTCGCTTTCCCGTTCCACAAAAAAGCCTTCCAGCTTGCCCTCCTCGAGCACCGCCACCCGGGTTTCCAGACCTTCCTCGTTGATGACGATTTCCTTCTTCACTTTCTTCCGTAATTTCCACATTTTAAAATATTCCAACATACTCATACTTCCTCCCATCACCGGCGCGGTCGCCGGATCGTAATGCTTTGCAACAGGCCGAGGCCCAACATGGTGCTGACCATAAACGAGCCTCCGTAACTCATTAGCGGCAGGGGCAAGCCGGTGATGGGCATCAGCCCAATAGTCATGGCGGTGTTAATAAAGACATGGAAAAATATCATGCCCGTAATCCCCACCGCAATCAGCCGTCCCAACTTGTCCGGCGCCACCAGGGCGGCGCGGATGCCACTAATGAGGACGAGCCCGAACAGTCCAATCACCGTCGCTGCCCCCACGAAACCTTTTTCCTCCGCCACGACCGAATAGATAAAGTCGGTCGGGGCAACCGTCCGGGGCAAATACCCCAGGACATTCTGCGTTCCTTGTAGATATCCTTTCCCCGTCAGCCCACCAGAGCCGACGGCAATTTCTGATTGCATCTTATTCCAGCCGGCCCCGTAAGGATCGCGGCCGGGATCGACAAACACCATAATCCGGTCTCGTTGATAGTCCCCTAACCCCATCCACCCCACGGGCAGCAATAGCATGCCAATCAAAAACAGGACGGACAGGTACTTCACTCGAATGCCGCCGGCGAACAGGATAAACAGGGTAATCGGCAAGAGGGTGGCCGCTGTGCCGAGATCCGGCTGGCGCATAATCAGGATAAAGGGGATCGCCGCGATGACCAACGCCACAATCATGCTCTGCAATTGATGAATTTCACGGTCCGGTCGCGACCAGTAGCGGGCCACGGTGACCGCGACGACAAGCTTCGCGAGTTCCGCCGGTTGGACCTGAATATTGAACAGGTTCAGCCAACGCCGTGCGCCGTGGACGGATGTGCCAAAGGAAAGAACGGCCAACAACAACACCAAGGTCAATCCGTACCACCACCATGCACCATCCGCTAGGCGACGGTAATCGGTCATGGCCAAACCGATGTAGCCGGCCCAACCGACCAAGGCCCAGACGATTTGGCGGCGGTACATGGTACTGACCGGCATGTCGGCGCGCTGGAAGGCCGCGCTATAAATGAAGAAGACCCCGATCACCATGAGCGCTAGAACCGCCAGACTGAGCATCCAGTCCGACCGCCGCGCATGCCACTTTATCGATGCCCAGTTCATTGTTGCGCCACCTGCGTTGTAAAAAGGGATTCGAGGATTTGCGCGACTTTCGGTCCAGCAGTTTGTCCCCCGGACAGGCCATCCGCGACCAGCAGGGCAATGGCATATTGCGGCTGTTCGTACGGGGCGAAGGCCACCATCCACGCATGCTTGCGGCCTTCGTCTTTGGGGCCGTATTCGGCAGTCCCGGTCTTGGCCGCATAGGTCAATCCCGGAACGCGGGCGTTGCGCGCGGTACCGCGTTCGCCCATGATCACATCGCGCATGCCACCGCGCACGACGCGCAAGGCTTCGGGGGACCACTGCAAATCATGCACCATGGCCGGTGGCAACTCGGAGAAAATCTCCTCTCCTGCGGCCCGCATGCCCCGCACCAAGCGCGGGGTGTAGACGCGTCCGCCGTTGGCAATCGCCGATGTAGCCACGGCCATTTGCAGGGGGGTGACAGTGATTGGCCCCTGCCCGATCGAGAGGTTTACTGTGTCGCCATCTCGCCAGGCATCGTTGAACACGCGCCGTTTCCATGCATCGTTGGGTAACAGGCCGCCGACCTCGAAATCCAAGGCGATCCCCGTGCGTCGGCCCAAGCCCAGGTTGGCCGCCATTTCGTAAATGGCGTCGTACCCAATTTGCAGGGAGAGACGATAGTAGTAGACGTTGCAGGACCGTTCCAGGGATTGACGCATATCCAAGGGGCCATGCCCCTGACGCGCCCAACAACGGAAGCGGGCCCGGCCCAGCTCGAAATGGCCGGGACAGTCGATGATGGTTCGGGCCGTTCCGGCCCGTTGTTCCAAGGCGGCTAACGCCACCACGGGTTTGAAGATACTACCTGGCGCGAAGGAACCCGCCACCGCCCGGTTCAGGAGCGGATTTCGTTCATCCGAGGTCAACGCATTCCAACGGGCCCGCGTCATGATCGGCACGAATTCGTTCGGATCAAAAGCCGGCACGCTTACTAAAGCCAGCACGTCGCCAGTGTTCGGGTCCATCACCACCGCCGCCGCGGGCTCCTCGCCCAAGGCCTCGGTGACGATCTGTTGCACGCGCATGTCCAATGTCAACTGCAGGTCTTTGCCGATGCCGGCCTCGCGGACGGCCAAATCCTCGTGCCGATAGCCGATGGCATCGACGCGGACCAGGCGGGCGCCGGCCGCTGCACGCATGTAAGGATCAAAGCGGCGTTCCAACCCCGAGCGGCCCTCCATTTCCGGTAGATAATAATGGTACGGTTCCGCATCGTCGGGGATGGGGTCGGCTCGCCCCACATAGCCCAACACATGCGCCCCCAGCGTGCCAAAGGGATAGGTGCGGATGGCTTCCGTATAGATATCAATGCCGCGGCGCCCGGATAAGCGTTCGGCCCAACGCGCCAAGGTGCGGTCATCGATGTCGCGCCAAGCAATCAGCGGCATCGGCAGGCGACGACGAATGTGCAGACGGATATCGTCCCGGGCCAGTTCCCGTTCCACGCCCAAGTCCTCTGCTAACTGATCCAGCAGCGCTTCAATATGGTTCAGGGTAGGCTCCCATCCGCCGGGCTGGCGCAGCTCCTCCAAGTACAGGGCCACATGATGGGAGGGCCGGTTGTCCGCAATCACGTGTCCGGCGGTATCGAAGATACGGCCGCGCATACCCGGGATCCGTACGCGGCGGACACTTTGCCGCAATTCATCATGCGCATAGTGGTGCCCGTGCTGGACCTGGATTCGCCAGAGCATCCAAACGACAAACCCCAGCGCCAGGCACATGCCCACCAACAACAAACGGATGCGGATCGCTTCTTTCTCTATGGAACTTCTTGCCATGTGGAATCCGTTGATTCCACCAATCCCATCAACCGGTCCAAGCGCGCGCAGCCTTGGAAGATGAACGGCGTCGCAATCGCGCCCAAAAGCGCGCTGCCGATCATTTTATGAAAAGCCTGTGAAAAAGACATTTCGACGAGATCAGTAGAGGTTAACAAAACAAATAAAACGCCCGTGGCCCCGGCCGCCATCAGCAGCCCGAACAACATATGCGTCAACACTTCGTGCACAAAAACCAGTTCTTTAAATCGCGCTATCATCAAACCCAACACAACAAAGGCCACCGAGGAATAACCGAAGGGAATTAATCCCATCCCATCCTGAACAATACCCGCAACGATCGCGACACTCAACAGGGTCCGGCGATCCCTGACTAATGCATAATACACGACTACCGCTGCTAATGCAGGTACTTTTGCTTGGCCGAGTGACAAAACCGCCGGGATCACCGCTTGCAGCAAGGCGCCGATCGTCAGCACAAACAAGATGACCAACGCACTCACAGGCCACCGCCATTCACATCGCGACCTCGCAAAATCCGTTCGATA
Organism: Kiritimatiellia bacterium; assembly: GCA_007123265.1. GTDB lineage: Bacteria > Verrucomicrobiota > Kiritimatiellia > SLAD01 > SLAD01 > SLAD01. Next base: position 25,675 of record SKLK01000067.1, on the reverse strand, counting down.
GGATCCGCGACCTCGGCGACCACGAAACCATAGCTCAGCCGGGACAAGTCAGCCGCCGGCGTCAACGTGGCTACTTGATACAAGCCGCTTTCATCCGGGGCCACCGATGTAACGTGCCCAATCAACAGGCCACGCGGCAACTGATCGGCCAGGCCCGAGGTCACCACCTCGTCGCCAATCTGTACCACCGCGTCTTTGTTGATGAACCGCATACGCAGGCTGGGACGGCCACGCACGCCCAATCCGCGTCCGGCAACAATTCCATGCGCACCGGAACCCATCAGGATGCCAGACACTTTGCATGAAGGATCAGTAATCAGCAGGATATCGGCGGTTCCCGCAGAGACATTCATGGTGCGTCCCACCAATCCATCCGGCGTCACCACGGCCATCCCCGCTTCCACCCCTTCGGCAATCCCCTTGCCGATCCGCACCGTTTGCCACCAGCCGCTCATATCCCGGCCAATCACTTCCGCGGCAATCAGTTCGCGACCCGGTCGGCTAAGGAAGCCCAACTGCTCGCGCAATTCCCGGTTTTCCTGCTCCAGCCCTTCCAAGTAGCGAAGCTCGCTGCGCAGGCGCGTTAGCTCTTCCGCCTTCCGTTGATTCTCTAAAGCCATTTCCCCCAAACTGCGGACGGCCACCACCCAATCACGGACGCCTTGGGTGGTTTGCGTCACCAGCTCCTGCAGGGGGGCAAGAAATTCGCGGATCACGGCCTTGCCACGATCGGATACGGCGGCGGGAAGATTCAGCGCAACCACAAGGGTAACGGCCAAAATCAGCCAAATAGAAATCGTTCGCTCTCTCACCACAGTTCCTGTTCATTGCCTAATCGGCATACAGGCGCTGAACACTGTTCAGCGCCGTCACCATGACAGGTACAGGTATGGGATGCGGACCGGGAATTAAACCGATCAGACCGTCTTATCGGAGCCGGCCATTTTACGCAGGAAATTCAATTCGTGGAGTACGACGCCGGTGCCTTCGGCCACCGCACTGAGCGGGTCATCGGCCACATGGACCGGCAACCCGGTCTGTTCGGCGATCAACTTATCCAATCCGCTCAGCAAGGCTCCACCGCCAGCGACGATCAGGCCGCGGTCCACCAAATCGGCGGACAATTCCGGCGGACAGCGTTCCAACGTGATGCGCACCGCTTCCACGATCGTGGACACAGGTTCCTGCAACGCTTCCCGGATTTCCTCGGATGTGATCGTCAACGTTTTGGGCAGGCCGGCCACCAAATCGCGCCCTTTCACTTCCATCGCGGCTTCTTCGCCCATTGGATAGGCGGAGCCGATCGTCATCTTCACTTCTTCCGCCGTACGTTCGCCGATCATTAAATTATAGACCCGCTTCATATGTTGAACGATGGCTTCATCCATTTCATCGCCGCCGACGCGAACGCTGCGACTAAAAACGATACCGGCCAACGATATCAACGCCACTTCCGTCGTGCCCCCGCCGATATCCACGATCATATTTCCTGCCGGTTCCTGAACCGGCAATCCCACACCAATAGCCGCTGCCATTGGTTCCTCAATCAAATACACTTCACGCGCGCCGGCATGGGTCGCCGAATCTTTCACTGCGCGCTTCTCCACCTCGGTAATGCCGCTGGGGACCGCAATAATCACCCGGGGCCGGACCATCGCCCGTCGGTTGTGCACCTTACGGATGAAATAGCGCAACATCGCCTCGGTGATCTCAAAATCGGCAATCACGCCCGACTTCAGGGGGCGAATGGCCACGATACTGCCGGGGGTCCGGCCCAGCATCCGCTTGGCCTCCTCACCGACCGCCAAGACCCGGTTGGTTCCGGACTGAATCGCCACCACCGAGGGCTCGCGCAAGACAATGCCTCGATCGCGAACATAGACCAACGTGTTGGCCGTCCCCAAATCAATGCCGATATCGTTAGAAAACATGCCTAGAATACGGCCGAACATAAACTGAAATCCTTCGGATAGATTAACCTGTAAAAATTCGGATCATGGTGCGGCAATTGCGGATTCAAGGTCAAGAGTTAAAACGACCGAGTTGAAGCGGCTGTAAAGGATGAACCGGTTCTGGATTGCGGTAGTCAGCTATTGGCTGCATACTTTGCCGCATGCATGGATTGAATCTGCTGCTGCCCCGCTATAGCCAGTTGCTGGTATTGCGCACTTTATACCACGCAAATGAGCCGCTGACAGGGCGGGAGGTTGAACGGCGCACCGGCCTCTCCAACCGCGCAACGATGATGGCGTTGAACTCGTTGGTCGCTGTCTCGGCGGTGCTGTTTGATGAATCGCCCCATCATCATGCCTACACCCTCAATCGCGATCACTACTTCATCGCCAAAGGATTAAAACAGGCATTTGAGGCGGAGGACTTGTTTTGGAGCGATTTTCGCAAGACCGTACGGCGCTTGATCAAACCGAAACCGCTGGCCGCGATTGTGACGGGTCCCCTGGCGCGCGACGACAATGCGCTGAATACGCGGGTCCAACTCACCTTGCTCTTTTCCTCTGGCCGGAACCGAATACGCGCCTTTTCCAGTCTCGACCCGCTGAACGAAGCCACACAACTGCGCTACGCCGTCTCGATCGATCCGGTGCTATTGGACATCAACAATATGGACGCGGAAAAGTATCAGACCTTGTGGCGGCGCGTTGAACGGGAAGGCATTCTGCTGTTCGGAACCTTGCCGTAGCCCTGACCGCGGATCGCCTCCGCAGGGTCAATACGTTCTCCGTGCTCACGCATTTTTGGATAAACACTTGCACATAGATTCTACAGATTTGGAGGGGCGAGCTCTGCGAGCCCAGAGGCCACACAGGACTTTCTATTTGCCCATGCACAATCGCGGCGTCGCAGAGCTCCGCCCTCCAAATTAGATACAAATCGTTCATTAGAAATTCCTTGCAGAGAACTGAATGCCCCTGCTCGCCTCTGGAAGGATGGCGTCCTCAGACTTGCCAACCGGCCTTTTGAAGCGGTAGGCTCCCCGCCCATGAACCCAATTGGAGATCCTAACCGATGAGCTTAGTCCTGGCATCGTTTTCACGCGCACGGGCGGACCTGTTACGGGCCGCCGGCTATTCGTTTACGCAGCAGCCATCCGGTGTGGATGAGCGCCCCTACGTGCCCGGCGAAGATCCCGCGGCGTATGTGCAATACCTGGCCGAACAGAAGGCGACCGCGGTAGCGCGCGAGCATCCGCAGGATGTGGTGATCGGCGCCGATACGGTGTTGTTTATGGACGGCCGCACCTTCGGCAAGCCAACGGATCTGGAGGCGGCGGTGGCGATGTTGAAGGTCTTACGGGGCCGCACGCATCGGTTGTTAACGGGCGTCTGCGCAATCGGCCCGGGCGGCGAGGAAAAACGTGTCGGCCACGATGAAGTGTTGGTGACCATGCGAAACTGGTCGGATGCCCACATCGAACGGCACATTGAGATTGCCAAACCGCTCGCATTCGCCGGCGCCTATGCGCTGCAACAGGAAGGCTCGGTGATGGTGGAACGGATCGAAGGCGATCCCAACACCGTGATTGGCTTGCCCATGGGCTTGGCGGAATCGTTTATCCTCGCACTCGACCCGACTCTGGGCAACTGCTGAGACCGGATCAGCAATTAGTCGATCCGCTTAAAGCACAGCGTGGCGTTGTGTCCGCCGAATCCAAGCGAATTGTTCAGGCACGCACGTACCGGCCAGTCACGGCCCTGATTGGGGACGTAATCCAAATCACACTCGGGATCCGGCGTGGCGTAGTTGATGGTCGGATGCACGCGGCTATCGCGTATGGATAACGCGCACACCACCGACTCGACCGCGCCGGCCGCGCCCAGCGTATGGCCAATCATGGACTTGGCTGAACTGATGCAAATCTCGCGGGCGCGCGTCTCGCCCAATGCGGTCTTAATCGCCAGCGTCTCGCCTTTGTCATTCAGCGGCGTGCTGGTGCCATGCGCACTGACGTAATCGATATCGGCGGGTGTGAGTCCGGCATCGGCCACCGCGAGTGACATCGCTTTGGCCCCGCCCCCACCGTCTGCCAATGGTGCGGTGATGTGGTGTGCATCCGCTGTGCGCCCGTAACCGGCTAACTCACAATAGATTTTCGCGCCGCGCTTCTTGGCCCGTTCATATTCTTCCAGCACCAGAATCGCGGCACCCTCGGCAATCACAAAGCCATCGCGATCGGCGTCAAAGGGACGCGACGCGCCCTGGGGGTCGTCGTTGCGGGTACTGAGCGCGCGCATCGACGCGAATCCGCCTAAACCCATTTCGCAGATAGAGGATTCGGTGCCGCCGCTAATCATGATATCGGCATCGCCGGATTGAATAATCCGCAGCGATTCGCCAAGGCAATGAGTCGCCGACGCGCAAGCCGACGTGATACAGAAATTCGGGCCGCGCAGGCCATGTTCGATGGCCACATAGCCAGCGACAATATCCACAATCATCTGGGTGATCATGAAGGGGGAAAAGCGGGTCGGCCCTTTTTCGAAGAGGACCTGCGCCTGTTTGGTCAGCACGTGCAGCCCACCAATTCCGGATCCAATGACCACGCCGGCCCGGTCCGTATCCTCTTCGTCAAAGCGTAAGCCGGAGTCGGTTATCGCCAACTTCGCAGCGGCAATGCCGAACTGCGTGAAGGGATCCATGCGCCGCTGCTCGCGCTTGGAGATGAATGCGTCGACATCAAAATCAACCACTTCGCCGGCGATTTGCGAGTCGTAGCCTTCGCTGACATCCATTTGCTGAACGCGGCGGACGCCGGATTCACCATTTAACAGGCGGGTCCAAAGCTGCTCCACATCACACCCCAACGGGGTGACGACACCCAAACCCGTTACGACTACTCGCCGCCTAGACATGACATATGTCTCCACACACACCGGCATGGCCGGGTGTATCGAATAAAACCAACCGGCTCATGTCTGCGCCAAGGCAGACATGGCCGGTGTACGTCGTATCCGTCGGATTAGCCTTCGCCGAACCCTTTTTCCTTCAGGTAATCGATGACCGCGCCGACTTTGGTCAGCTTTTCAGCGTCTTCGTCGGGAATCTCAGCGCCAAATTCCTCTTCGAAGGCCATGACCAACTCGACCGTGTCGAGCGAATCCGCGCCTAAATCTTCGATGAAGGACGCTTCGGGCGTCACCTGGTCGGCGTTTACACCCAACTGCTCAACGATGATGTCTTTGATTTTGTCTTCCAGTGCCATGTTCTTTCTCCTTGTTCTCTACCCTATCAGGTTACCATACCGCCACAAACGGTGACAACTTGTCCAGACACATACGCGGCCTCGTCACTGGCCAGGAATGCGATCACATTGGCTACGTCATCCGGCGTACCAAACCGTTTCAAAGGAATATTGTCCATCATTCGCTGCTGCACCTCGGGCGATAACTTGTCGGTCATCGCGGTGCGAATGAATCCCGGCGCGACGGCATTGGCCCGGATATTCCGCGCCGCAAGCTCCTTCGCAACCGTTTTGGTCAGCGCGATCACTCCGGCTTTCGAAGCAGAGTAATTACATTGTCCGGGGTTGCCAATCAATCCGATAATCGAGGCCACATTGACGATGGAGCCCGACCGTTGCTTCATCATGATCCGGCTGACGGCCTTGGTGCAGAGGAAGGTCCCCTTCAAATTGATGTCGAGCACGGCGTCCCAGTCCTCCTCGTTCATCCGCATCATCAGGCCGTCTTTCGTGATGCCGGCGTTGTTCACCAGAACATCAATCCGGCCAAAAGCCGCTTCGACCTCGTCCACCGCGCGGGTCACGTCCGCGCCCTCGGCCACGTTCATGGTAAAACATTCGGCCCGACGCCCCAACGCTTGTACTTTGGCTTGTGTTTCCGACAGCCAGTCGACCTGCAAATCGCACAGCGCCAAGTCGGCTCCAGCCGTCGCGAGCCGGACCGCTACGGCTTGTCCAATCCCACGCGCGGCACCCGTGACCAGCGCTACTTTTCCTTCAAGGGAACCCATAATCTATCCTTCTGTTGATCCATCCAGTTGTGCCAACGCCTGCTCTAATGAGGCATGGTCTTGTATGGTATGAATGGCGCACTGCTTGTCAATACGCTTCACAAGCCCGGCCAAGACCTTGCCGGGACCGCATTCGATCATCCGGGTGATGCCCTGCCCGATCATCCACTGCACATCGTCTACCCAACGCACGGATTCGGTCACTTGTCGCACCATCAATTCACGGATTTCGGCGACCGACTCAAAGGCGGCGCCCTTGACGTTCGAGACCACGGGAATCCGGGGCTCCTGAAGCGGCAGGTCGGCGACGACCGCCGCCAGTTGCTCGGCTGCCGGTGCCATGAGCCGGGAATGGAAGGCGCCGGCCACGTTCAATCGAATGGCCCGCTTGGCGCCGGCCTCCTTGGCCATGGCCTCCGCTTGCTCGATTCCTGTGACGGTGCCGGAAAGTACGGTCTGCTCCGGCGAATTCAGGTTGGCGATTTGAATGTCGCACGCCTCCGCGATCGGCGTCAATTGATCGACCGACAAGCCGATGACACTGAGCATGCCGCCGGGTTGCTGTTCGCAGGCCAATTGCATGAATCGGCCACGGGCTTCCAGCACCCGCAAGGTATCGGCAAACGAAACGCAGTCGGCGGCATAGAGCGCCGCCCACTCGCCGGAGCTGAGTCCCGCGAGCGCGCGGGGTTCCAAATCCGGGCGCGCCTCCTTTAAGGCAGCCCAGGCAGCGGCGCTGACCACAAAAATCGCGGGCTGCGCATGATTCGACTCGGTCAAGACTTCGGCCGGCCCGTCAAAACAGAGCTTGGCAAGATCGTAGCCCAACACCTCGTTCGCCGTATCGAATAACGAACGGCAGACGGGAAAGGCCTCTGCCAATTCGCGGCCCATGCCGACGGTTTGGGCGCCTTGGCCCGGAAAAAGTAGTGCGGTCTGGCTCATAAGGTTTCCTTCATGTATCTGTTGCTCGATTATCTTCGCGCATGGCGCCACTGGGCTCTACCATTCCACCAAGCTGGCCGCCCAAGTGAACCCACTACCGAAAACCACCAACAACACCATGTCGCCCTGCCGGATGCGACCGGTGCGACTGGCTTCGTCCATGGCCATAATCACCGATGCGGCCGATGTATTACCGTAACGGTCAACATTCATGTAGATCTTTTCCATGGGCGCACCAATGCGCTGGGCAATCGCTTGAATGATCCGGGCATTGGCCTGGTGCGGGATGATGCAGGCGACATCGTCGATGGTCATCCCATAGCGCTCAAGGATCTGCGTGGCGGCATTGGCCATGTGGGTGACCGCGTGCTTAAAGACTTCGCGGCCGGCCATTTTGACGTAACACAAGCGGCCGTCGAGAACCTCTTGCGAGGCGGGGTTACGGCTGCCGCCACCGGGCAAGGTGAGCAATTCGCTCAATTCACCATCGGAACCCAGCACGCTGGGCAATATCCCGTGGGTAGCGCCGCGCGCCTGTAGAATCGCCGCGCCCGCTCCATCGCCAAAGAGGACGCAGGTGCCCCGGTCCGTCCAATCCACGATCGCGCTCATCTTTTCGGCGCCGATGATCAGGACGGTTTTGGCGCTGCCGGTGAGGATGTACTGACGCCCGATATCCATCGCATACAGAAAGCCGGAGCAGGCCGCCGACACATCCAAACAAGCGGCCCGGCGAGCGCCGATCTGTTGCTGTACATAGCACGCCGTGCTGGGGAAGATCATATCCGGCGTACAGGTGGCGACCAGGATCAGGTCGACCTCTTCGCCACGCATGCCGATGCTGTCCAGCGCGCGCTGGGCAGCGGCCGCAGCCATATCCGAGGTGGCCTCACCCTCGGCGGCGATGCGTCGCTCGCGAATGCCAGAGCGCGTGAAAATCCATTCGTCGGATGTGTCCACCATCTTTTCGAGGTCCGCGTTGGTCAAGACCCGCTCCGGGACATAGGACCCGGTGGCCACGATGGAGACCGTGGGCGCGGCGCCCGATGAGGGTGCTACAGGGTTAACCGGCGGTTTAGACTCACTCATGAGGTGGTTCCGAATTGTTTAACTTGTGCCTCGATTTGCACATTAATGTTTTGTTTCACCGACTCGGCCGAGACCCGGATGGCGTTGGCCACCGCCACAGACGACGACGAGCCATGTCCAATAATGCAGACGCCGTTGACGCCCAGCAAAGGGGCGCCCCCGTGGTTTTCCGGGTCGGAACGATGTTTTATGCTGTCGATGCCCCGTTTCAACATTAAGGCACCGGCCATCCGCAGCGGGTTGCGGGTTAGCTCCTCCTTCAACCAGCGGCCAATTGAGCGGGCAACGCTTTCGGAGGTCTTGAGCACCACGTTACCGACAAATCCATCGGTCACCACCACATCGACGCTGCCGTCGAACAAATCCTGGCTTTCCACGTTGCCTTTGAAGTTCAGATTCGACTTACCCAACATGCGAAAGGCATCCTTCGTCGACTCATTGCCTTTGGAGTCCTCGCCGCCGATATTCAACAGGCCCACGGTGGGATTTTCCTTTTTCAGAATCAAACGGGAATAGGCCAGTCCCATGACGGCGAACTGGCACAGCCATTCCGGCGCACAATCGGTGTTGGCGCCGGCATCCAACAACACCGACGGGCCGGTCATGGACGGAATGACAATCGCGATGGCGGGGCGGTCCACGCCTTCCAGCGTGCGCAACTTTAACTGGGCCGCCGCTACCGCAGCGCCGGTGCTGCCGGCGGAAAAGACGGCATCGGCCTCTCCTTCCTTGACCAGATCCACGGCCCGCGAGATCGATGAATCCCGTTTGCGTCGAATCGCGGCCGCGGGCGGTTCGCCCATATCCACCACTTCCGAGGCGTGGTGAATCCGGATGGACGGCGGGATATCGCCCCACTTTTCCAGCTCTGCCTGGATCGCCGACTCATCACCAACGAGAAAGATGCGATCGATCTCGGTGTAGCGCCGACCAGCTTCCACGCTGCCCTTGACGATTTCGGCGGGGGCAAAATCTCCCCCCATAGCGTCTACGGCGATTCGCATAGTGTTCGGTTGGCGGACGGTTTATTCGTCAACGGCGACCGTCAAGACCTGACGGCCCCGATAGGTCCCACACGCCGCACAGACCCGATGGGGCTGGGTTGGCGCCCCGCACTGGGTGCACGTGCTGGTCGAGACAAATGGCTTCCGATGCGAGCGCTTACGCATGCGGATCTTGCTCTTTGATGTTTTTCTTTTTGGTACGGCCATGACACTGCTCCTGCTCTCTATTCTTTGTGACGGGCTTACGCCCCCTCATCGCGCGCCTGTCTCTTTACCTGCAATTGATTCAATGAATCCCAAACTCCTGAGGTATCACGCTCAGCGGATGACTCAGCTTCCTCCGATCGCATACACTTTCCACATTCTTTACACACCTCATTCTCATCCACTTCCCCCTTTGGATAATACGGCACCATAAGCAGTATTTCCTCGCGGATATCGTCGGAAAGATCGATCGTTTCCCAGCTGGATTGGATGGTGTAAGCGCGTAGAAAAGAGGAAAGTTGCACGGTTGTCGAGAAAAATTCTGCACATCGCACACAGCACAAGCGCAGTTGGGTCTCGATCGTCCCCTGCACAATCAACTGATCCGAGACCACTTGGGCGGTCAAGGCATAGTCCACCGTCCCCTCCGGCTGGATGAATTTATCCTCTGCGAGGTCCAAAATTTCCGGGGGCAACTGACCTTCGTAGGTCGACCCATCCTCGGAAATCTTCTGGATATCAATAATTAATCGTTCGGCCATCGCCTAACTCCCTACTCCTCTGAGGCCGCATCGTTCCGAATCACGCGGGGCACCACCCGTCGTTCCAGGGCCTCGCGGACGGCGGGGGGAACAAACTCCTCGATATTCCCCTTCATAGCGGCGATTCCCCGCACCATGCTGGAGCTTAAATAACTATGCGTTTCCTTCGGCATCAAGAAGATGGTCTCAATTTCGGGCGCTAACTTACGATTGGTGAGGGCCATTTGAAATTCGTACTCAAAGTCCGAAAAGGCGCGTAGCCCGCGAATCAGCGCGTGCACCTGCTTGCGGCGGCAGTACTCAACCAGAAGCCCGTCGAAGGAGTCGACCTCCACATTCGCGAGTGGCGCCACCACTTCGCGCACGAGATCCATCCGCTCCTGAATGGTAAATAGCGGCTCTTTACTAGCATTGACGCCAACCGCGACAATTAACCGGTCAAATATGCGCGAGGCCCGCTCGATCACATCCAAGTGGCCGAAGGTCAACGGATCAAAGGTTCCAGGATAAATAGCCGCATTCATGGTTCGCTCTTTGTGATTGGGCCGGTTGCTCGATAGAAAATCAACCGGGTCTCGCCATAGACTTTTTCTTTTGCCACCCCCCACGGGTCTACGCACTGAACCGGCGTGGTGGCCCGTTGTTCCAGAATAAACCATCCGCCGTCCGCGACACAGCCCGCTGCGGCAATGGCCTGCAACAGCAAAATAAGTGAATGCTCGGAAGTATGCGCATCGTACGGTGGATCAGCAAGAACGAAGTCAAAGGCAGGCGACGGGCGACGCAGAAAGCGTTCCACGCTGCTGCGGACGGCCTGCCCCTCATTCGTCGGCACCCCCAATTGCCGCAGATTGGCTTGTAAACACGCAAACGCGCGCGCATCCTGTTCGACCCAACAGACCCGGTCGGCGCCCCGGCTCCATGCCTCCAACCCCATCGCTCCCGAGCCGGCGAACAGGTCCAGCACCGTGCGCCCGCTCCAATCCTGACCCAACGCCGAAAACAGGGCTTCGCGCACCCGTTCCTGGGTGGGCCGCACCAACGCCCCACGCGGCACATCGAGGTAACGTCCCCGATACTGGCCACCGGTGATTCGAATGCCCCGCTTCACGAAATCAGCTCCTCGTACAGCCGTCGATGGGCCTCAAGATGTTGCGCCGACGAAAATTCCCGCTCAAACTTGGCCCGTGCTGCGGTCGCAAACCGGCGATAACAGGCCTCGTCTTGCGTCCACTCGGCGGCGCGATCCGCCCAGGCGCCCGGATCATCCGACGGCACCAGAACGCCCGTCACCCCGTCCTCGATCAAATCGGGCAAGCCACCCACGTGGGTGGCCTGCACCGGCACGCCACGGGCCATGGCTTCCAAAACGCTGTAGGGCAAATTCTCAATCCGTGAACACACGGCCAAGGCATCCACCTGCTCAAAAAACGTGGATGTTGGCATATACCCCTTCATATGGATGACGTCCGACAGATCGCGCGCGGCGATCCGGGCACGAATCGTATCATCGAGGGGTCCCGTTCCCGCAATGATCCCCTTCACCGCATAGCCACGCTCATGCAAGAGCGCCATCGCATCGATGAACAATGGATGATTCTTTTCTTCGCTCAACCGTCCCAGCATGCCCCATGTGAACCCGCTCCCATCGGGCGTACGGGGCTGGAACGGGCCCGCCTCGAAACCGGACGGAATCCGGCGCACCCGATCGGCGGATATCCCTTTTCGAAGGACGTAATCCTGATAATAGCGCGACAACACAATGACCCGCGGAAAACGCCGCAGCCAAAGCAGGTTCAGCCAGTGATAGAAGCGTTCCTTGCGATCCGGCCGAAACAGCCAGCCATGCACGGTGCTGACCACGGGCCGCACCCGCCCCCACCCCACCGCGCTGCCGCCATGAATATCGGCTTTGTAGCCGACGGTATGCAGGATATCGACCTGCTGCGTATCGACCGCCCGGCGTATCTCGCGCATGAGCGACGGGGACAAAGCCCGGTTAACGGGAAATTCCTGCAACGTCACGTTCAACGCCGCAAGGGCGTCGGCTAAATCGCGGGGCCGGTCTTGGACCCGGGTTTCGTGGATCAACCACACCGACACGCGGATATCCGACGCGCGCGTCAGAAGACCAATGGTATCCAGGGTGGCTCGTTCCGCCCCGTAAATCGAACCGGTGTTTTGCATCAAGAAAGCAACATGCATAATGGGCCAACGATGAACAGTGTCTGGCCATCCTGCAACTCCAAAGCGGGGGTAATCACCCACCGGAACAACGGTTCGGCATGGGGAAAAACCGCGGACTCCTGAGTTCAGGATTGGGACACCCGAGGCGAAATCTTAATCGAAGTCCCGGCTCATGTTATTTCCATTTCTGCATCGGATTAACCTGGATTAGAGTTGCTCCCCTCTTTTTCTTACCGGCCATCTTTCCGCAGCCAGAGATAAAGGCGAAAGATGAAGGCGAAAGACAAGGGAATAAGATCGCTTCATCTTAATCTTCTTTCTGAACTCGTCGAACGACCGTTTCCTGATTCATCGCTCCCCATTGCGCGACTCACCCAGATACCCTCTCAGCCCGGACAACATAGCCATGACTTCACGCAAGTAGCACTTGACTTGTTTAGTATCGACCAGCGCCGCAGGTGCAAGCAGATCCAGGTAGGCGGCAAGCTTGGTTGCTGCGTCCTCTGCAGTGCCGATGAAATTGCGGTGATCAACCTTCGAGAACCGTCCGTTACCTTCCGCGATATTCAGTGTCAGGCTGGTCGTCAGTTCATCGATTCTCTTTACATGCCTCGATCGCTTTTGACCCATCTGCCAAATGGCATGCAAGGCCTCGTGCATCTGCAGGGAGCGTTGATAGACTTCGAGTGTCTCGTGTCGGAAGTATCTCTCTGAGTCCGCACCATATGCGTCAGGTTGCTCACTGACACACGCATCCCAGGATTTGCGTAATCCGACCTCCATACGGGCAATCTGCCGAAGCAGGTCTTTGGCTGAGTTCATCCTCGTCGCATCCACCAATCCGCGGCAGAAAGCCACATCCATGCATGCCGCGCATTCCAGAACAGACCCCAGCGAACACTCCAAGCTGTAAATCCCGGCATCGCTGGCGCGAAGGCGTGCGGCCTTGGCTAAATTGGTCACCATACTCTCAACCGCACGGTCAAACTGACTGTGCACAGCCCAGGAGGATTCCCATGTGGACAACATTCTGTCCGCAAGCGTTGCGAACCTCAATGCAACACCGTATACATCAAGCTGTTCATGCGGGAAGTAACGCGCCATCATCTCAACCCTTGTCTTTCGCCTTAATCTTTCGCCCTTATCTCACGTTCTGACGCAGATTGCGCTCTTTCAAGCATCGCCAAGCAACCTAAAAGGGTAATCCGATGTTTAAAGGGGTCTTGAGCGCTTTTATTAGGGGTGTTGAACTCAGGAAGAAAGCAACATGCATAATGGGCCAACGATGAACAGTGTCTGGCCATCCTGCAACTCCAAAGCGGGGGTAGTCACCCACCGGAACAACGGTTCGGCAGAAAAGCAAACCCCGGACTCACCACGGCACACGGTAGCCGGGGGGCAGGTTGAATGCGTTTTCGATATGCCGGATTTCCGGGCGACCGGCGTCCTCGGTGCCAATGACTTCGATCACGTCGAAGCGGAATAGGGCCGGTTTAACCCGTAACCGGCGCATGTACCGAAGCGCCGCAATGGCCAACAGCCGCTGCTTCTTGCGATCCACCGCCGCCAGCGGGCGCCCCATCACCTCGGAGGCGCGGGTTTTGACTTCTACGAATACCAGCAGCGACTTGCGCCGGACAATCAGATCGATTTCCGCCCGGCCAACCCGCCTTCGCTGTCGCAGCACCTTGTAGCCCTGTCGCCGCAAATACCGGGACGCGACCCGCTCGCCCCATTCGCCGGTGCGGAGATGGGCCGGTTGGGTGCGGCGCCGGAACCAATGGCCGATCATGGCTCCGTCTCGCTGAGGCATTGGGCAACTGGAGCAAAACTGCGGCGGTGCAACGGGCACGGCCCGTGTTGACGCAGGGCTGCCAAATGGGCTTGGGTCCCGTAGCCTTTGTGCGCGGCAAAGCCGTAATGCGGATAGATCGCGTCCCACTCCAGCATGATCCGGTCCCGGGTCACTTTGGCGAGGATACTCGCGGCCGCGATCAATAGGCTCAGGCCATCGCCACCGACGATGGCGGTGGAGGGACAAGGTAAACCGGGCACCGGCCGCCCATCGATCAAGGCATGCTCCGCAGCCGGTCGCAAACCGGCCAGCGCCTCGGCCATGGCGCGGTGGGTAGCTTGCAGAATGTTGATGGCGTCAATGGTTTCGGGCGGGATCGTCGCCACGGCATAGTGAACGTGGGGCCATTCGGTCAAAAATGCGTACAGCCGCTCACGCCGACGGGCGGTGCATTTTTTGGAATCGGCAATCGCCGAAAGTTCGTTGGGCGCCGATGGGGAATCCAACCAGGACTGGTCGATTCGAACCGCCGCTGCGACTACTGGACCGGCCAAGGGGCCGCGACCGGCTTCATCCACCCCTGCCAATCGCTTGACGCCTGCGTTCCAAGCCGATCGTTCGTAGGCAAGCATGGGCTGCTCCGCGCCCGGCGCGCCGCATCAGGGGCGGCGCTCTTTGATGCGGGCCTTTTTACCGCTCAAGTTGCGCAAGTAATAGAGCTTGGCGCGCCGCACTTTACCCAACCGCTGGACCTCGATCTTGGCCACGGTGGGCGCATGAATGGGGAACACGCGCTCGACGCCTTCGCCGTAGGAGATTCGGCGCACGGTGAAGGTCTCGGTGGAGCCGCTGCCATCACGGGCAATCACCACACCGGTGTAGACCTGAATACGCTCTTTATCGCCCTCGCGAATGCGGACATGGACACTGACGGTATCGCCGACACCAAATTCAGGAATGGCCTCTTCTTTGAGCTGTTCCCGGTTAATTTTATCAAGAATCGCGTTATTCATCTTCCAGTCCTCGAATTCTATTTATACCGTCTGGCAGCTTTATGCCGCTCTATTTGTCACCACGCTTACGTGGCCACTATTCCTTCAACAAATCCGGTCGCCAGCGTCGCGTTCGTTCCCGCGCCTGCTGACGACGCCAAGTCTCAACTGCGCCGTGGTCGCCCGAAAGCAAGACGTCCGGCACACTACGACCGTCATACACCGGCGGACGCGTATACTGTGGATACTCCAACAATCCGTCCGCAAACGACTCGTCCTGTGCCGACTGATCATGCCCCAGCACGCCGGGAATTAACCGCGTTACCGCGTCAATCACCACCGCCGCCGGCAGCACCCCGTTGGTCAACACATAGTCGCCAATCGATATTTCGTCCGTCACCAAGGCCTCGCGCACTCGCTCGTCGACCCCTTCATAGTGTCCGCAAATGAACACCAAGTGACGCTCTTGCGCCAGCTCCCGCGCCAGCGCCTGCGAAAAAGGCCGCCCTTGAGGCGACATCAAAATCACCCGGGCCGCCGTCGTTTTCACCGCCGCCACGGCCTCAAAAATCGGTTCCGGCTTCATCACCATACCGGGACCACCGCCGTACGGCCGATCATCCGTGGTGCGGTGCGTATCGTGCGTGAAATCCCGCAAATCCACCGGATTCAGGTCGACCAAGCCCGCTTGCATCGCGCGCTTGATCATGCTTTCACCCAAGAAGCCCGATAACATGCCCGGGAAGATGGTGATCACATCCATCTTGAGTGGCGCGCTCATTCGCGCTTATTCCACCACTTCCAACACCGCTTTCCGGCCACGCCGGACGGCCATGACACCGGCTAAAGTGCGGATGGCGCTGACGGTCTTGCCATCCTTTCCAATAATCTTTCCGACATCGCCACTGTGACAACGCAGCTCATAAATCGAGGTCGTCGCACCATGCATTTCTGTCAAGCGCACATCGGCCGGATGGTCGACCAGTTGTCGTACCACATTCAGCAACGTCCGCTTCATGACGCGTCAGTCGGCTTTTCTTCCGTTTCCGTCGCCGCAGGCGCTTCCGCCTCAGCGTCGGCTACCGGCGCGGTCTCCGCAACGGGCGCCGCCTCTGCCACCGGTGCAACAGCCTCCGCTGCTACAGGTGCCGCAGGCGCCACGTGTTGATTCTTACGCGCCTTGCGCACCAAACTCTTCACGGTATCGGAAAAAATGGCGCCGTTTTGCTGCCAATAATCGACCCGCTCCATGTTCAGCGAATAGTTCACATCTTTTTTGACCGGGTCGTACCACCCCAATGACTCCAGAAATCGTCCGGTGTTTGAACACCGCGAATCGCTTGCTACCACTCGATAGAAAGGGGTATTTTTCCGGCCCATCCGCCGTAATCTTACTTTTACCGCCATGCCGTTTAATCCTCCGCTGGACACGATGCCCCGCGCAACCTGATGCGCAGACAGACGTGTTCCCGATGAAAGAGGGAAGTGTGTATCTCACTTCCGGCTCTTACGCAACCTTTTTTCCATCTTTTTCATCTTTTTCGTCATCCGCTTCATTTGCTCGAACCGCTTCAGCAAATCGTTCACGGCCCGGATATCGGTGCCGCTGCCCCGGGCAATCCGGTCCCGGCGACGGCCCTTGATCAACAGCGGGTTACGACGCTCTTTGGGGGTCATGCTTTGAATGATGGCCTTGGCACGCCCCCATTCGCTCTGCGAATTCTGGCCCAATTGCTGGCGCGCCTGTTCAGGCAGCTCCATCCCGCCCGGCAACATATCCAAGAGATTTTCCAGCGGCCCCATCTTTTCCATCTGCTCCAATTGCGCCAAAAAATCCTCGAAATTGAAGGTATTCTTCCGCATCCGGTCTTCCATGCGCAGCATATCCTGCTCGTTGACAACCGATTGCGCCTTTTCCACCAAGCTCACCACATCGCCCATGCCAAGGATGCGGGAGGCCATACGATCGGGATAGAACGGCTCCAGATCCTCGGCCCGCTCCCCGACGCCGACCAAAAGGATCGGGCACCCGGTCACCTGCTGGATCGACAAGGCGGCACCACCGCGCGCGTCACCGTCCAGCTTGGTCAAAATCAACCCCGTCAAACCGACGGCCTCATGAAAGGTCTCGGCCACATGCACCGATTCCTGGCCAATCGCCGCATCCACCACCAGCGCCACATTCTGCGGTTCGATGGCTGACTTTAGCTGACGCAGTTCGTCGACTAATTCCTCGTCCACTTGGAAGCGGCCGCCGGTGTCGTAGATCATGACATCCACCGCAGCGGCCTCACCGGCTTTTCGGGCGCGGCGTCCCAGCGCGGGGACGCTTTCGCCGGGTTCCGGCGGGATCACGTCCACGCCGATCTGACGGCCCAGAATTTGCAACTGATCAACCGCCGCCGGACGGCGGATATCGCAGGCGACCAACATCACCTTACGCCCTTCCTTCTTCCAGCGGGCCGCCAATTTACCGGCTGTGGTCGTCTTACCGGCACCGTGCAAGCCCAGCAACATCACCGCCGCTGGACGCGCGTTAAGATCGAAGTCCTTCCGGTTCTCGCCCAGCAAACGCACCAATTCGTCGTGGATACGCTTGATCACCTGCTGGCCCGGGGTGATGGAAGCCAACACGTCCTCGCCCATACATTGTTCGCGCACGCGCTTTACAAAATCGCGTACCACCTCAAAATGTACGTCCGCCTCCAGTAAGGCCAACCGGACTTCGCGCAAGGCGTCCTTAATATTACTCTCGGATAACTTGCCGTAGCCGCGCAGGTTCTTAAATATCTTTTGCAGGGATCCTGTCAGGGTATCAAACATCGTCGCACTCCGATTCGTATGGGCCGCTGAGTCTGTCGAATCGACCGCTAAAATCAATCCCCGAATTCGATCAGTCCACGGCCATCGCAGCGGGGGCAAAAATCGGCTTCCTGCTGCCGATCATCCGAAAAAATCCGGCCCATACCGCCGCAATTCAGGCACATGCGATCCTGAGGCGTGAAGCGGCGGGTCAATTGATACCCGACGCCTTGGCAAATGCCGCATAGCATTCGCTCGCCGGGCACGTCCGGGTCATCGAGCACACCGCTGCCCGAACAATAGTCGCATTCGTACATAGTGATGACCTTGGCGCGCATCAGGTCCATTAACTCGGCACTCAATGGTTGACGATCCTCGCGCCGCACCATCTCGCCCCAATTGTTTTGCATCCAATACATTTGCATGACCAGAGCCAACACGGCCAACAACATCACCGGGGCGACGAAGCGATTCTGCTGACGCGGCACACGCCGATGCCGGATCGAAGGACGCAGCGGGGTCGGACGACGGGAGCCGGTCATGGACGATATCCTTTCACAAAGCGGTCTTTACCGGCATAGTCCTCCATCATGGCCACGGCCTGATACTGGTGGTCCCGCAAAACGGACGCCACGTCTTGGGCCTGTCCCGCGCCCACTTCCAAATACAAGGCTCCACCCGCTTGCAGCGCATCGATGGCTTGCGCGACCAATCGCTCAATCATTTCACGTCCCGTCATGCCGCCGTCCAAGGCCTGTAACGGCTCATGCTCACGCACCTCGGGCGGCAATTGCTCACAGTCCGATGACGAAATATACGGCAGGTTCGCGACAATTAGATGGGCCATACCGGACGGCACGTGATCGAGTAAGTCGCCTTGTTGCAAGGTCACTTGCCCGGCGCAGGACTGGCGCTCCACATTCTCCTGCGCCAACGTCAAGGCATCCGCGCTGGCGTCGATGGCCAAAATCTGAGCCGTCGGCAAACGCTGGGCAAGGGCCAAGGCGATGCAGCCCGTGCCGGTCCCCACATCGACTAGGTGCGGTTCGCTGATGATGCCCAACAAGGGATCGGCCAGTACCTGCTCGACCAGTTGTTCCGTCTCGGGACGCGGGATCAGGGCCCGGGCATCGCACTTTATCGGCATGCCCATAAATTCCGTCTCGCCGAGGATGTATTGGATTGGCTCATGCGCCGCCGCCCGTTCCCGCCACGATATCAATTGGCGCTGCTGTTCTAGCGGCAGCAAATCCGACAGCCGCTGGGACACGTCAAGACGCGGACAACCCAGCAGGGCCGCCACTAACCATTCCGCCGCGTTACGCGCTGCTTCACGCGTCGCCATCGCCGCGGTCAACTGGTCCAACGCTTCGCCCACACTCAAGGGCTGAACTTGCGGTATTGTGGAACTAACACTCAAAATGATTACTCCGTCGCTTTTCTTTTGGAAAGGTACCATAGAAAGCCGCCTCCCTCCACTGCAATCATGGCGATTGGGGCAAGCTCGCGCATAAAAAAACTAATTCAGACGTCTAATCATCCGCGTGCCGGACCGGCGCCCGCAAGACCTTCTTTTCGCCTTGCTTGCGTTTATCGTCGAGCATGCGCGCCTTTTGACGACGGGAACGACGTCGCTTCTGCCGCCGAATACGGGCCCGCTCCTGCTCGCGTTTGCTTTGCTCGCCTTGTTGGCGCGCCTCCAGGCGATCACACAATTCGCGCCGCGCCAAAAACCGGTTCATCGCCTGCGAGCGGTGCCGCTGACATTTCACCTCGATCCCTGAAGGGGCATGGAACACATAGACACAAGACGATGTCTTGTTGATTTTTTGTCCCCCTTTACCGCTGCCACGGATGAAGCGTTCGGTGAGGTCCGCTTCGCGAATGGCCAGCGCGGCCATGCGCCGCTTCAGCGCGGCTTCCTTCTGCGGGGATATGTTAACGGATGGCATCGACATGTGTCCGGTCTCCTACGTCAACAGCCACTCCAGATCTTCCCGCGTCAGATTACGGATCAGCGCATTGTCCTCACCCAGTATCGCATCGGCCAGCTCGCGCTTTTGTTCCTGCAATTGCAGGACCTTTTCTTCAATGGTGTCGGCAGCGATCATGCGGTAGGCCAAAACCCGGTTCACCTGCCCAATGCGATGGGCCCGGTTGATGGCCTGCGCTTCCACAGCCGGATTCCACCACGGATCAAGCAGGAACACATAGTCGGCCGCCGTCAGGTTCAGCCCCAGCCCGCCGGCCTTTAAGCTGATCAAAAACAGCGGCACGTCGGGCGATGTTTGGAAACGCTCGACGCAGGCTTCGCGATTTCGTGTGCGCCCGTCCAGATAGGCGTAGGCGATCCCGGCGGCGTCCAATCGGCGGCGCAACAGGGCCAGCAGGGACGTGAACTGGGAGAAGATCAAGGCCCGGTGCCCCTCCTCCATTAATTCCTCCAAGCGTGGCCAAAGCATTTCGAATTTCGCACTGGACTGATCCCCCAAAGCGGGATCGACCAGCCCCGGATGGCAAGCCGCCTGGCGCAACCGCAGCAACGCCTCCAGCACGTGCATCTTGTTCCGGGCTAGACCGCCTCGATCAATCTTGCTCAACAGCGACTGCCGATAATGCGCTAGCAAGCTGTCGTATTGTTCCCGTTGCGACGGCAGCAACGCGCACATCAGCGTATCTTCCTGTCGCTCCGGCAGATCGGTCGCGACTTGTTCCTTGGTGCGACGCAAGATAAACGGCCGCATCGCCCGGGCCAGCACAGCCCGCTGCGCGGGATCCGCCTCGGTACTGCCCCAAAGCTGACCGAACCCTTTGGAACGGCCTAACAGACCGGGATTCAAAAACTCCATCAAACTCCACAGCTCGCCCAGATGATTCTCGATCGGCGTGCCGCTCAAGGCCAATCGGTTCCGCGCCTTGAGCAGGCGCACGGATTTGGCGGTTAACGCCACCGCATTCTTGATGGCTTGCGACTCGTCCAGGATCACATAGTCGAATTCGATTTCCTTGAGCGCACCGATATCGCGTCGAA
This sequence comes from Kiritimatiellia bacterium, assembly GCA_007123265.1. GTDB lineage: Bacteria > Verrucomicrobiota > Kiritimatiellia > SLAD01 > SLAD01 > SLAD01. Next base: position 5,096 of record SKLK01000067.1, on the reverse strand, counting down.
GGGTGCCGTAGGTGGTCAACACCACGTCGCATTTCGTTCCCCAATCCGGATCCACATCGCGGCCGGTGCCCGTGTGGTCCACGATTTTCAAGCGCGGCGCAAACCGCTCGGCTTCGCGCAGCCAATTAAAAATCAACGACCGCGGCGCCACAATCAGTGAAGCCGGTACTCCTTGGCGCTTACGCTGCGTGCGCCGACGCTCAAGCAACGCCAATACCTGCACGGTTTTGCCCAAGCCCATATCGTCGGCCAGACATCCGCCCAAACCCAACGATTGCAGGAACAACAGCCAACCCAACCCCTCCCGTTGATAGGGGCGCAGTTGGCCTTTGAAACCAGATGGCGTTTTCGCTGGTTTCAAGCTGCCAAAGGCGCGCAATTGCTCGCGCATCTGTTGAAAACGGGCATCCAGATCCACTTCCGGTTGCTTCAGTAACCACGCATCCAGTAACCCGGCTTGCGACGCAGTGAAACGCACACGATCGTCGGTATCCTCTCCGAGGACCGCCAGCGGCGCCCATTTCGCCAGCCACTCCTCCGGCAACAGGCCGTAAGAGCCATCATCCAATTCCACCCAGCGCGACCGATCGCGCGCCGCCTTTAATAGCATGGGTAAACTGGCGTGTACTCCGCCGAAATCGCAGTCGGCCTGTAGATCGAACCAATCAATACCGGACTTGACCGACACCTTCATGGTCCCCGGTGGCCGATAGAGCTTTTCCTCCGCCGTCACCCGCCAGCCGGCGTCCGTCAACCCCTCAACCAGCGAAACCAACGCTTGGCCATCGAATTGCACGTGGGCGTCGCTGCGCTCGAAGTAATTGGCCCGGCGGTGCGGCCATTGCTGTAGCTGGGCCAGCGCGGCCTCCTCGGCACCGCGATCCCGGAGTCGAATAACGTCTCCTTCGCCATCGCCGGGCACGTGCAGGGAGGGGGCGGAATAGGCCGGGACCTGTTCGTCTCCGTAATGAAACAGGACGCGCGCCGGGATCCATTTCCCGTCCTTTGCATTGGATTGCAGTAGCGCCAACTCGAGCAGGGACGGCGCCTCCGTTTTGACGAAGTCCACCTCAGCGGGCAGTTGCAGAGGCGGCAAGTCATCCCGATCAGTCAACGATTCGATAAACGGACGCACGTCCTCGGTCGGCACCTCAATGTCGCGGCGGCCCAACATCGCTTTGGCCCAGGCACGTGACGCCGCCGCCGGATGGAAGCGGCCAAGCTGGCCTTCCGCCAAAATCACGCCCGCCCGTATCGCGAAGGCCCAGCGCAAGGGGCGGCGTTCGCTGTCCCGCTCAAAATACGTGCGCAACGTGTACCCGGTTTCCGTCGGTTCCAAGGCCAACGTCAATCGCCACGGCGGACCGTTGTCCCATGCCAGCGGCCCCTCCTCCTCCGCCTCCCCAACATAATACAACTTCCCCGTGCTCGCGATCTGCGGCACCCATTGCCCGGCGTGACGATCGGTCACCCCCTCGCCCATGCCGGAAACATCGCCTCGATTTAATCCGATCAGTGCCAGCGCCAAAGTCCATTCATGCGGCGGCACTCCGTCATTGATATGGTTTGCTTGCATCGGCTGCCACTTGCCCCATTCACCATTCTTCAGACGTCGGCGGACCTGTGGAACCATCCGCAAATAGTCCGACCAATCCACATCATAGGGATTCAAGGCAAAGCGCAGATCTTCAAACGCGGCCACGGCATCGTCGCTATCGGACGGCCGAAACGTCTTTACGTCACCCAATCGATTCAAATCTTTCATCCACTCGGCTTGCGACAAAACCTTGAACGCGGATTGCGGTGAATCATCCTTGGACACGCGGCTGTAGACGGTGCCGGGCCGCAGTGACCAGGGATCAATCTCATCCACCGCACGCAGCACGGCCCACAGGTGCTTGCAATAGCCATGCGTTTGGAAATACGGACAGGAACACGTGCCTTTCACCACAGGATAATCCACCTGCTCGTTGGGCTCGTTTAGATTCACCTCGACTTGATAGCGGCGGGCGCCTCGTACATAGGCCTGCGCCACGCCATCGGCCAGTTCAATCAAACGTACGCGCCCGGCAATCCAATAGCCTTCGCCCCGACGTTGTACCGGTTGCGGCACCTCCGCCTTTGAAATGTCACAAAGCTTCAACATGGCCAATCGGTTATCCTCTTCAGCTTTTGATCCCCTTTTCCCCCGAAAAAGTTGAATTGGACACTTTAGCACACTTGACGGATTTGCGTATATCTTCCCGTATGAGATGCAGCATCTTTTCTGCTGCATCCCTTAAAATCATTGGCTTTTGGCAGGGTCCACATTACCCTGCAGGTCGGATATGAGGAGCGGACAACCATCCGAAACCATCACCTCGCAAGCCGCTTGGCGGGCGTGGTTGGATCACTGCGCGATTGGTCGTTGTCCGCCCGACATCGCGACGGAGTTGAAGGCCTTTGGCCAACATCGGTTTGCCGGCTATCTGCGCCGGTACGCGGTCGGCATGGACCGGGTGGATGGTGAACCGGACTGGCCGGACCCCGGCGATGCCTGGCACCGGTTCGAGACCCATGCGCGCACCGGGACCCAACGCGATGGCAAGCAGTACAAGGTCTGGCTGGCCACACGGGCCGATTCGATGGCGGGGGAATGGGCGCGCGCGATGGAGTCGGGCGCGTCCTTACTGATCCGGGACACCGTTCGCGAATTCCTGCGTCGGGAACATCGCCCTCGCTTCATGCAGTCGCTGGATGCGCCCCTAGCCGCGCAGCGACAAACAAGCGGTCCGCCGGGCTCATCGCTGACCTTGAGCGATTTGATCCCGGACGATCAGCCCCCACAGCATCCGCTCGACGAGCAAGAGGAGAATCAAGTTCTCGATCAACTCGCTCGGGAGATGCTGCCCAGCCTGTCTATGCGGGAACAAATCGCGATCTGGGCGCGGCACAACCACTTTGCCTTAAGTGATCCGGATGTCCTGAACTGGGCGCAATGCGGCAAAAGCGTTATGCAATCCAGCCACGTGCATGCGGTTCAGCGCTTCTGTGACCAGATTAAGTGCCAGCATGCCGATGAATCGCCCGCCTATTGGTTACGTTTGGCGCGCAAAGGACTGGCCCGGTTGAGCGAGCTCATTTTTTTGAAAATTTCTCCGGAAATCGAGACCGCTCGCTTCTTTAAGGAGAAAGGGCTGGATTGTTGGATTTCGACCGATGAGCAAAACGAACAAAGAGCAAATTAACCGGCAACGCAAACAACTGGCGGAATGGCTGCATGAATGGGAAATTGCGCTGGCCTTGCAGGAGTTTGGGGCCGATGTAGCCACAACAACGCCATCCAACGATCAACCGTCGGCTCAACGCGGCCAGTACGCCTACTTGAAGAACCCGCCGCGCCCCGGCGAGGTGATCCTCTTGCGGCCGGGGACACCGGTCGAGCAGCCGCCGCGCTATGCCTTGGTTCTCGCCGATGCGGAAGAGACGAGAACCGGGTGGTGCCTACCGCTCAGTCGTTTCACTGTTCCCGCTTTCCCTGAAGAATGGCTCACCGGCTTACGCGCCCCTGCCTTGCGCGTATGCTGTGGCTGGTTGCGCACCCGGTTCCCGTGGGACCGTTTCCCGCCGTTCTGGCCGGTGCAGCAACTATCACCGGCCCAACACCAGCGGAACGAAGCCCTGTTTCATACGATGCTGAACGATGCCGAACGCAGCCCCGAACAGCAGCGTCGGGTGGGTCCGCCGCTTCACCACCCTGCCGATCCACGTCACCTGTACAAGGAACAGGAACGGGAACGCATGAATCAACTCTTGTATCCGCAACAGCCGGACCGATGCGTCGGCGAGTCGGGACCCACCCTGTACTTGTCCGAGCCGGTTCGATCCAGTCGGATTTGGGATCGCATGGCCGCCGAGCAGCGCGAACGCTATGGAATGCCGGGCGGATTGTACACCACCGCCGATTCCAGTCTGGTCGTGGCCACGTATGCCTTGGGGACATCACAACTGCGCATCCGGGTGTTGACCGCACAGGGTCGGCTTTGTACCGAGCTGGATGGTGGCTGGATTGAAACGGAGCGTGGTGACAGGAGTCCGCGCCTGATCGGAGGCGTAACCACCATTGCCCGCACCGATCCCGTGCGCCTGATCAAACTGGTGGATGGGCAAGGACAAGTGCACCCGCTTAGCCCGGCGGATTAGAGCAGGCGCAACAGGACCACGACAAAGATGATCAGCAACACGAGTGCGCCCCAGCGCGTCGATTTTTGCAGGGTTCCCGGCTGGGGAAACTCATAGCCACAGACCGGACACCGGTTATGGTTAGCCTCGACCTGCATGGCGCACCCGGGACATTCGCGGGTGCCAAAGTCATGCCCGGCATCAATCTTCATTCACAAACCGGAAAAGGGTCTCATCGGGTTTGGCCAACCCCATTTCATGGGCAATGCGCTCTACAAAGGCGGGATCAGACTGAAACCGCTCCTGTTTCAAACGCAGTTCGCGTATGCGTTCTTCGTCATGGCGAATCTCCTCGCGCAATGTCGATTCGCGACGGTGATACTCGCGGTCCTGATGAATCAAAGGCACAAACATAAACCCCATGCCGATGAGCACCAGCGCGCCCAACGCCAACCAAACGAAGCGGTATATGGAAGACCAATAACTCATGCTACCCACCGAAAGAGGTCCAAACGGATTAGCCGGACTCACGGACTAGGCTAAATCAAGCGTCCCGCATCGACAAGGGGATTTCGCCACATCTTTCCAATGAGATTCCTCGACTACGCTTCGCTCCGCTCGGAATGACCCAGGCAAAGCGCGGGCGGAGGTTGGGGCGAGGCGTCCCGCCGAGCTGAGAGCAAGCGAGGGATCAGGGTCGGACCATGCTCAGACCATTGTCCCGGCTCACCCGGAGGGTTCGCCCTACCTTCGCGTGGGCAGAGGTTGGTAGGGCGAGGCGTCCCGCCGAGCTGAGAGCAAGCGCGGGATCAGGGTCGGACCATGCTCAGACCTCAATCCCGGCTCACCCGGAGGGTTCGCCCTACCTCCGCGTGTGCCGAGGTTGGTAGGGCGAGGCGTCCCGCCGAGCCGCGAGCAAGCGCGGGATCAGGGTC
>SKLK01000057.1 GCA_007123265.1 Kiritimatiellia bacterium | reverse complement strand
CTATTTCTCTGTCCCTAAGCGCTTCCTCCCACATGAGTGGCTTGCCTGCCTTTGGAGGGTCGAGCTCTGCGAGACCGGTGATTGAACAGAAGCGATTCCGAGCTTGCACAGGCGTGACCCGCTCTCACGGCGTAGCAGAGATCCCTCCCCCCAGAAAACATCGCGTTCTGATCCGATGCTACGTTCGCTGCAAATGCACGTGTCTGGCCATCATCCAAAGCGCCGCCGAGCGGCGCACTCCATAGGCGCTGACCACTTTTTTGGGGGCAGCGGCACTGTGCACCGCTTTCGCCTTATCCTGGCAGTCCTTGGCGATAAAGAGAACATCGTCCATACACTTTATTAACAGGGCCAGAAACCGCGAAAACGCCTGAATACGCTTCGATTGAACAACTTATCCACATTATGCACAGCCCTGCCGAGCCCATTTCAAACACTAAGGGCCGGAACAAAAAATGACGATATAAGACACTTATATACAGCAGGTTGCGAATAAAACATTAAGCGAATAAACCCCCGCTGCATCGGGACTTGCCCGATTTCGCCGAGGAGTTATCAACAAAATGTTGATAGATGCCGCTCAATACGCTTAACGGCCTCTTTGAGGGCGTCCATGGAGGTGGCGTAGGAACAGCGAATGAATCCTTCGCCCGAGAGGCCGAAAGCGGTTCCGGGCACACAGGCAACGCGTTCGGATTCGAGCAAGCCCAAGGCAAATTCCTTCGCCGTTTTTCCCGTGTGCGCGATCGACGGGAACGCATAAAAGGCCCCCTGCGGCATGAAACAGGGCAATCCGATATCTGCAAACGACCGCAACAGAAAATTTCGCCGCATGCGATAGGCCGACTTCATCTCTGCAATATCCGCTTCGGGATTCTTCAATGCTTCGACAGCCGCCTCCTGGCTGAGGATCGGCGCGCATAACATGGTATATTGATGAATCTTCATCATCGCATCGGTTAAGGGCGCCGGCGCACAGGCGTAGCCGAGCCGATATCCAGTCATCGCCCACGCCTTGGAAAATCCGTGCAAAAAGATCGTCCGCTCGCGCATCCCCGGCAGCGCCGCCACGCTGGTATGCGGCCGTTCATAGCTCAGTTCCGCATAAATCTCGTCGGTAACCAAGATCAGGTCATGGGCCAAGACGAAATCAGCTATTTCCTGCGCGTCTTTTGGTGTCAATCCCGCCCCGGTCGGGTTATTCGGGTAATTCAGCAATAACGCCTTGGTTTTGGCCGAAACCCGCTCTTCCAGCGCCGCGCGGGTGAGCCGAAATTCGTTTTCCACCGACGTGGGCACCGGTACCGGCACGCCATGCGCAAACTGAATCAGCGGACCATACGACACATAGCACGGCTCGTGATACATGATTTCATCGCCGGGATCACAAATGGCCCGAACCGCGAGGTCCAAGGCCTCGCTCACCCCCACCGCAATCAGAATCTCGTCTTCGGGCCGGTACGACAGATTCAGCGTCCGCGCCAGATACTGCGCCACCGCCTGCCGCAGCTTCAGCAAGCCCAAATTCGAGGTGTAACTCGTGGCGCCTCGTTCCAAGGCATAAACCGAGGCCTCACGGATGTGCCAAGGCGCATCAAAATCCGGCTCACCAATGCCCAGACTGATAACATCTTGCATCCCGCTGACGATCTCAAAGAAATCACGGATACCCGACCGCGGCACAGCGCTGAGTTGGCGGGCGACCCGTTCAGGGAGAGATTTTGAGCCGCTCATACTTATCCTGTGATTCCATCAGCACCCCGTGGTGCTTATACGTCTTCAACATGAAATGCGTCGCGGTCCCGTTCACCCCATCAATTGTCGCCAGCTTTTCACTGACAAAGAACGCGACATCCTTTAGATCACGGCCCACTACAAACAGCAAGAGATCGAAATCGCCCGACATTAAGTAGACCGACTGCACCTCCGCAAACTTGCTGATACGCGAGGCGATATCGTTGAAGCCCCCTTCCCGCTCGGGACTTACCCGCACCTCGATTACCGCCGTAACGGCCTCCATTTTCAGGATATCTTCATTCACTATCGCTTGATACCCTTTGATCACGCCCTGGCGTTCATACGCCGCAATCCGCTCACGCACATCGTCCTCCGCGCAATCCAGCATCTTGGCGATGTTCTCGACCGATTCCAACGCGTTGGCCTTTAAAATTTTTAGCAATTCATCCATGCGCATACTCCCAAGGAAACGGGCACGATGATATACCCCTTCCGGTCCACCGCAAGGAAAGAATCGCTTCACCCTCGTTTCAAGGCACCGGAGCCAGCACCCCGCCGACAAAGGCCGACAATGGTGGGCGAGCCCTCTGTGGCTGGCGGAAACGCAGGACTCGATCATTTCAGTGGATCAAACATTTACCTGACAATTCCCGCTATGTTACCTTTGTCCGAAATAAAGCTATGGCGAAACCCCAGATCGCCCATATCGCTGCGGATAGCCATGAAACTTCCGTTCACTAAAAAAATGCTGATGGATTGGGCGGGTCCCCGGGTCTTTCGGGAGGCTCAATCCTTGCATGATCAGGGCTATGTCCAACAGGTCAGCTACGATCCCCCCCTGGTATCCGGCACGATCGCCCGCGGCACGCGCCCCCTCAAGAGCTCCCTTAAGATTCTTTCCGACGGGCACGCCGAGAATCTATGCCCCTGCTACGACAGCTCCGAACGCGGCATTATCTGTTCCCACGCAATCGCCTTGTGCATCGAGTTGATCCGGCAGGCCAACGACCCCGCCCGTCAAATGAAACTAGCCGAAGAGAAGCGGCGGGCCGACCGGCTGGCCGCCATCAAGGAAGAAGAATATATCCAGCGGGTACCCGCCGACACCGCCGGCGCCATCCCCGCCAGCCTCCACCTCGAACTGGGCCGCGAGTGGCGCGACGGCACCCGCATCGACAACATCCCGCTCCACGTACGCATCGAATACGAACATCAACGGGTTCCGCCGGAGGATGTGCCCACCGACCTACCGCTCACCTTCCCCGGCCGCGACGAATCCATCCTCTTCGTGCTGGAAGACATTGTTGGTGGCCCCATCACCAGCGACCTCTCCATCCCGGTCAACGATTTCATGAACATCCTGAAGCTGCTGGAAGGGCATATCATCCACGAACAGGGCGTGGCGATCCCCTCCACGGTCAATGGCATCAAAATGAACTCGCGCCTGACCATGGACTTGGATCAGGACACCGGCGAATTGGTCTTGATGGTCCACACTGAACTGCCGCACATCCATCCAGGCGACGAACTCTTTTATATCGTCTCGCGACGCGGCGGCTGGGTGTTCGGCGCCGACAACTTCTGGCCCTTGAGCAAAATTCTGCCCGAGCCATTGCACGCGATTTATGATGAGCCGATCGTTGTCAGCCGCGCCTCGATCCCGCGCTTCCTGCAAGTGGAATTGCCCGTGCTCAGCGCGCTGATGGACATTGAGTACCTCGTCCAGCCGGACCTGTTTACCCTCGATCCGGCCGAGCCCCGCCTGCGACTCGCCCTGCGCGGCAGCCCGGCCTCGCTGGCCGGCACCCTGTACGCGGAGTATGGCGACATCTCCCTGGTTGTCGGCCGCAACAGTCCCGAAGGCCAGTTTGCGTTACCGGACCCGGAAGACATTCTGCGCTACACGGTACGCAACCCCCAAGCCGAGGTCCGCGCCCTGGCCCGCCTCGCCGAAACGGGCATGGACGGCGAGTACGGCGACCGCCTCTCCGACATCGTTGGCAACCGCCAAGTCCTCAACTTTCTCGGTGGCGCCATCCCCGCCCTGCGCCGTATCGGCTGGCGCGTCGATATCGCCGGCCGCATCGCCTCCTTCATGGACGAGGCCGACTTCGCCGCGCCCGTCGTCCAAGTCAACAATGCGGGCGAAAACTGGTTCGAGGTCGGATTCCACTTTGAAGATCGCGCCGGCCAAAGCTTATCGGAGAACGAGATCCGGCGCGCCTTGCGCCGTGGCGATGCCTATATCGAACACGGCGGCCGCACGATCCTGCTCGATGCCAACGCGATCGAATCCATGACCGACGTCTTTCAGGACTGCGCCAGCGAGGCCTCCGAAAGCGCCGGTCGCTTCCGCCTCTCAACGGTTCATGCCGCCTATGTCCGCTCTTCACTCGACGCCCTTGACGGCGTCGACGTGGAAGCCGAACCCGCATGGCGAAGCCGGGCCGAACAACAAAACCGGATGCATCCCCTCACCCCGGTCACCTTGCCCACTCCGCTCAACAAGATCCTGCGCTCCTATCAACGCGAGGGCGTCGACTGGCTTCGCTTTATCGAGACCAACGGCTTCGGCGGCATCCTTGCCGATGAAATGGGTCTCGGCAAGACCCTGCAAACGTTGACCTGGCTCCACCTGAACCGGCACCTGCCCGAGGCCTCGGGCAAACCCAACCTGATCGTTTGCCCCACCAGCCTGGTCGGCAACTGGGCCGAGGAAGCCCGCCGGTTCGTGCCCGACATGCGGATCCTGGAAATTTCCGGCGCCGACCGGCACACGCTTTGGGAGGAAATCGAAAACGCCGACTTGGTCATCACATCCTATGCCCTGCTGCGCCGCGATGTGGACCAATACCTGTCGCACACCTTCGCCGCCGTCGTCCTCGACGAGGCCCAGCACATCAAGAACCGGTCCACGCAAAATGCCGTCGCGGCTAAAAAGATACAGGCGCTGCATCGTCTCGTGCTCACCGGTACGCCGATCGAAAATAGCGTCTCCGATCTTTGGTCCATCATGGACTTTCTCATGCCCGGCTATCTCGGCAACCACGAATCGTTTCGCCGGCACTACGAACAACCTATCGCCGGCGGCGGCGTGTTCGCCGAAGTGGCTCAGAAAAAGTTGCGCCGCAAACTGCACCCGTTCCTGCTACGCCGCCTCAAGAAAGAAGTGGCCAAGGACCTGCCGCCGCGCATTGATCGCGTCGCCTACTGCCCGCTCAGCGCCGACCAACAAATGGTCTACAAGGAATTGGTCAACCAATCCCGGCGCGAACTGACCGCCCTCGTCAAGAAGCAAGGATTCAATCGTTCCCGCATGCAGATCCTCAAGACCCTTATGCGTTTGCGGCAGGTCTGTTGCCATCTTGAGTTGCTCAAACTGAAGGATCTCGACAGCCCGCAGCCATCTGAAAAGCTCAACCTCTTTTTCGAGCTGGTCGATGAAGCGCTCGACGCCGGCCACCGGATTCTTGTGTTCAGTCAATTCACTTCCATGCTGGCGATCTTGCGCCGGGAGTTGGAGGAGCGCCACCTCACCTACTGCTACCTCGACGGCAGCACCAAAGACCGGATGCAGGTGGTGCATACCTTTAACACCGAGCGGTCCATTCCCATCTTTTTGATCAGCCTGAAAGCGGGCGGTACTGGACTCAACCTCACCGGCGCGGACATGGTCATTCATTATGATCCATGGTGGAATCCCGCCGTTGAGGACCAAGCCACCGACCGCGCCCACCGCATTGGCCAACACCGCACCGTATACAACGTCAAACTCATCACCCGCAATTCGGTTGAGGAAAAAGTGCTCGCCATGCAGCGGAAGAAGAAGGCCATCATCTCTGCCACGCTCAGCAGCGACGAGCAAGTGCTCAGCAAGCTGAGCTGGGAAGACGTCCAGGAATTGTTGGCGGCACCGTAAGCGACGGCCGTACCTGTGTCGCGTTTCCCCTGCTGGAGGGTCGAGCTCCGCGAGGCCGGAGATTGAACAGAAGCGATTCCGAACTTGCACAAGCGCGACCCGCTCTCCCAGCGTCGCAGCGCTCCGCCCTCCAAAGTCGCTGAACACGTTTCTTTGGACTTCCCCCCTACGTTTTCCCTTGCGGCTCGGCGCGACGCTGGCGACCGCCCAGCACAAAGAGCATTTGTCTATTCTTGCGCTAGACCGGCGAGCGCAGCGGGTCCGCAAAATGTTTTGACGCGCACAGGAAAAAGATTCAGCGTGCCCTGCATGACTTGGCTAATACCGCCAAAATCGGAGCGCAGGGGAAACGGGACGTTTGAGGTGCCGGACAAGCTGCAATTGGCCACGGCGAACTCCGCCGGATCGCTCCCCCTGCAACAATTGGCCGCTGACCTCCGCCGCGTCGGGTGCCGGGCACACCTTTCGCACCGCATGGATCAGGCACCACTGGCGGCCAGGAGAGACGCAACAATTGCACATCCGGACGGATACCGAATAAGCATTACCCCCGATCAGGTGTTAATCGCCGCGCGAACGGCGGCGGGCGAATACTATGCGATCCAAAGCCTGCGGGATTATCTGCATCAGCATGGCCGTACATGGCCTTGCATCGAGATCAACGACGCCCCGGATCTGGCACGGCGCGCGGTGTATTTGGATTGTAGTCGCGGCAAAGTCCCGACGTGCAAGACGTTAATGGCGCTTTTCGAGCGACTCGCCCGCTGGAAAGTCAACGAAGTTCAACTATACATAGAGAATGTGTTTACGTTCAGCCGGCACCCGACGATCGGCGAAGGGTTCTCCCCGTTCACGCCCGACGACATCCGTGCGCTGGAGCATCACGCCGGGCAACATCATATGCAACTGGTACCGTCCCTGGCGAGTTTGGGGCACATGGAAAAAGTCCTGATGCTGCCCGCCTACCAGGCGCTGGGCGAGCTGCCAGGCTACCGCGATTGGCCGGGTGGCACAACGTTGAATCCGCTGGATCCCCGCTCCATTGCGTTGATTCGCGACCTCTACGATGAATTCCTGCCGCTTTTCAAGGCGCAGGATTTCAATGCCTGCGGCGATGAACCCTGGGAATTGGGTCAGGGCCACTGCCAGGCCGCCGCCGCTGCACAGGGGGTCGGCACGATCTATCGCGATCATGTGGTGCGCTTGTATGAGCTGGCGCAAGCGCATGGCAAGCGAATGAATTTGTGGGGCGATATCGTCTTGAAATATCCCGCCATCATCCCCTCCTTGCCCAGTGACCTGGTGATGCTGAACTGGGACTACGAGCCGGACGGCCCACGCATGGCCCGTACGGGGGAATTCGCAAACGCGGGGAACCCTTTCCTTTGCTGTCCCGGCACCCACGGCTGGCAAAGCCATGGCACGCGCCTATCGACGGCGATGCGGAATATCCATCAATTCGCACACTTAGCCCATGAACTCGGCGCGGAAGGTCTACTGAATACGGACTGGGGCGACTTCGGCCATCGCAACACCTTGGGCGTGAGCCTGCTGCCTCTCGCGTATGGCGCAGCCTGTAGCTGGAACATGAAGGCCACGCCCGCCCCCGAGTCGGAGACGTTTATCACGCGATTCACGGATTACCACTTTCATGATCGGTCGGGGGCATGGGCGGCACTGCTGCAGGCGATCGGCGACGATCGCTATGGCTACTGGGCCTATCATGCACTGGTTGAGGATTGGCACCAAGGGCAGGCCTTGGGCGACATCACGGTACGCGGACGCCCCACGATCGACGAAGTTGAATTGCCGGACGATGATACCCTCAACGACTTAATCGAGCGAGCCCATGCCTTTGATGCGATGCAGCCGCCCGCATCAACTGCCCTACCCGCGTTCGATCAGGTGACGCTGACCGAATATGCGCTCGCCAATCAAATGAACCGCATCGCTGCGGAGCGCGTGCGCGATGCGCGCCTGCACCGGGCCGGCCAACGGCTGTCGGCGGCGATCTACCGTCGGCAGCGAACGGCACTGGCCGATATGCGCGATCAATTGGCATACGTTTGGCGTTTGCGTAACCGGCCCTCGCGGTGGGGCGCAAACCGGGCGGCATTGGAGGCAGCGATCGCCTCAACCACGGCCGCGCCCTAAGGACGTCACCGGAAGATTAGATCATTTTCAGGGTGCCCTTATGGAACGAGACATCGACGCAGATCACGATGGTGCCCTGCCGTTTGTCGAGATCCCCTGTGACATCCTCGATCCCTTGTACCAGCGAGGACTCGAGCTCGGCATCGATCAGTGTCATGACGACTTGTCCACTCTGCATATCGTCACGCATGAAGCCCAGAAAGCTGGCGAATAAGGGCATGGCCGAGACATACAACCCCATACTCTTGCCTTCCAGAATCACCGCTCCGTTAACACCTTGATCGATCAGGTATTCGAGAATGGCTTCAATGTCGGATTCATAGAAACAAACAATCAGTAACAATTTTTGCGTGTGCGCCGTCCCATTCGTTGCCACACCGGGCGCAACCAGTCGCTGACCGATGATTTCCGGGAGTACGTTTACCTGCTTGGCATGGCGCAAGGATTCGCGCACCGAGGCTTGCGCGCATAAACGGGAAATCGACGCAAGCAAGCGCAAGTGTTCGTCGGTTCGCGTGGCGGGCGCGAAGATGACGAAAAACAGGTGGACCGCAGCACCATCAAGGGCGTCAAAGGCGATGCCTTTTGGCGCGATGAGCAGGAACGCAACAAACTGGTCCAATCGATCGAGTCGCGCATGCGGGATGGCCATTCCATCGCCCAGCCCCGTAGACACGGCAGCTTCTCGCTCGGCCAGCGCCTGCTCCAATTCCTCGACGCCCAAGGCACTCAAGCGTGGCGAGCGCACAGCGATTTCCGCCATCTTGCGCAGGGCATCAGGCTTGTCCGTTGCCGCGAAATCGGTCACACACAGATTCAGATCCAAACATTCCAGCACATTCATCAGCGCATCTCATTTCCTCTTACCACCGCATATCTCAGGAAGATCGGGGACACCAGTTCGTTCACAAATATGGACATCAACACGATATTTACGAGCAGGGAAAAATGATCGTATACCGGCGTGCCGCTTACAGACTCCAACACCGGCGAGGTTTGGATGAGCAACACGAATCCCAAGGCAATCCCCCCTTTTGAGAACATGCAAAGACCCATATATTGCCGCACCGGCGCAGCCACCCCGCGCAGTCGGCAGCCCAGCCAGATCGTTCCATATTTGCCGACACCGCGAATTAGCACATAGGCCAAACCGGCGCCCAGTGCGCTGCCACCGATAAATACGCGCGGATCGATTTCGAGTCCGGCGATAATGAAGAACAACGCGTAGATTGGCGGTGTAAACGGTTCCAAGCCACGGAACACGCGGCGGGACCCCTGCGGCATTTGCGCAATCACGGCTCCCAGCGCCATATTCGTGAGCAGCGGCGACAAATGCAATGCAATCGCTGCGCCGGTGACAACGAAGACGTAGCCGATCGTGATAATCATCAACTCATTGCGGTTATGGCTATACCGCAGCAGTGCGGACAGCGGCAGTGCCGCCAGTGCGCCAACCCCCACGGAAAAGAGAATTTCCTGAATCGACTGCCCCAACAGCGCAAACGAACCGGCATCCCCCAGCAGGTTCATCACGACTGTAAACGCCAGCCCGAACAATAAGACGGTCACGGCATCGGTTAAGGCCACCACCCCGAACAAGTAATCGATAAAGCGTCCCTGGGCCCGCATGTGATGGACCTCGGCGACAATAATTGCCGGGGAGGTCGCGCAGGCAATGACGGCTAAAAGGATGGCATACGGATATCCGAGCTCGACCCTGGCGAACCATTGGTCCAGCAACAGGCAGCCAACCAGAACCACAAGAAAGGTGCCAACCAGACTCATCATGGTGATGCCGAGTACATCCCGCCCGATCCGCTTCAGCTTGCTGCGGGAAAACTCCGCGCCGATTGTCAGGGCCAGGAAACCGATCGCAACTTCGGTGACAACATGGAGCAGATCATTCATTTCCTTTTGCACGATACCCGTGGTGTAGGGGCTAACCAAGAGACCGGCTACAATGAACCCCGTCACTTCAGGCAACCGAACGCGCAAGGCTAATTTGCCGACGGCATAACCCACCAGCAAGAGCAAGCCAAGCAGGAATAGCGGATGCTCCGTAAACAGCCGCTTGAATTCCAGCAAGACGTTTGCGTCGATGATCATAAACGCAGGTACGTTATCAGAACAGGCCGCAGCGGGCAATCAGAACAGGGCGACTAAACGGGCGCGTGCCGGAATGGCCCGTGAGGGGCGCAAGCCTTTATTCCGAAGCTGCAGATGCACGATGGCGAACGCAATGGATGCCCTCGAGCGTACATCGGCATTCATCTAAGGCGGACTAGAACCAAAAGACAATAGCGGTGCGGGCCTGGACATGATTTAGTTCGAGATCAAAGCTCGTGGCGCCTGTGCCAAATTGCTGTTTATGCCAGATATGGCGGACTTCACCGCGCAGGCTGACATCCCGACCAAGCGCCGCTTCAAGGCCACCACCGGCGAAAAGGATCGCTCCCCCTCCGGAATCTTTCTCGCCTGGCACACGCAGCTCGTTAAAACTATAGCCGCCACCGCCCGCACCATAAAAAAAGAGCGAGTTCCCGACAGGAATACCCAATCGGAAGGAAGCCGTAACCGGTATCATCCGCAGTTTAACAGAACTATCTTCATCAAACTTCAACGGAATATAGTCGGCACCCAAATCCAAGCGTCCCACTTCGCTGATTTTGAAAACAAACGCCGCACCGCCTGCCAAAGCGCGCCGCATATCCACATCCTCGCTCACCCCGCCGCCGCGCGTCTTCGCGGTGAACTTGGGAATGAACGCACCATGCAGCGACAGCCCAGAGCGGTCAGCGCGCATACCAGGCCAGCCGCCGGAGCGTCGATCGTGCCGGCCGACGTGTGTCTGCGTGTGTGCAGATTGCGTCATGTCACCGGTACGAATATCACCAATATACGTATCCCCCGTGCGCACGTCGCCAATCGTGCTCTGCCCCATAGCCATGAACGCGCTCAATAAGGTGGTCCCCGCAATGATACAACCGATACCTGTCGATGTTTTCATGCTGCTCTCCTTACTGATCGATTTAGTCTGTACGCTCTTATCCTGCTACCCAACCAAGCAATCCATATGACAAGGCGGCCGGCATGGTTGCACGGGGGCTGCACGACATGCCGACCGCACCGGGCAATGTCCGATCACTAATGACCGTGATTGCCCATGGATTGAACTAGAACCAAAAGATCATCGAAGCCCGCGCCTGAATGTGATCCAGTTCCACATCGACCCCCTCGACATCCCATTTGTGCCAGAACTTGCGAGCTTCACCGCGCAAACTGACGTGGCTGCCGAGTGCCACCTCGAGCCCGCCACCGGCAAAGATAACGAGACCGCCACCGGTTTCCTTTTCGCCACCAACTCGGAGCTCGTTGAAGCTATACCCACCGCCGCCCGCACCATAGAAGAACAGCGAATCGCCAATCGGTATACCGAACCGAAGCGACGCCGTGGCGGGGATTAAACGCAACTTAACCGAACTGTCCTCATCCAGTTTCAAGGGTATGTAGTCGCCACCCAGTTCCAAACGCCCAGCCTCACCAAGCTTGAACATAAAGGATGCGCCACCCGCTATCGCGCGAGAAATATCGACATCCTCGCTGAAGCCACGCTCCCGCAAGGTCGCGGAGAATTTGGGGATAAAAATACCATGAAAGGATATACCGGCACCACCACCACGCCTGCCAGACCGGCCATCATCCCGGCCCACATACACATGGGTATGCGCTGTTTGCGTCATGTCGCCGGTGCGGATATCACCAATCCGAGTGTCCCCCGTGCGTACGTCACCGATTGAACTCTGACCTGAAGCGGTAAAGGCGCCCAACACGGCAGCACCGACCATACAACCAATTACCGTATACGCTTTCATCTCACTCTCCTCGGTTTAGTTGTTCACACACTCACACTTTGAATCATGATGATGTTTCACTAGCTGTCAATTAAACACGCAGCATCGACACACAATTCAGCAAAAACCTGATGGTTGATTCGGGCAACTAACTGAGCCGATGAAAAGCGTAAGAGAAGCCGAAAGCACCGCCGAGCGCCACAGGTCAACGGGGCGTGTTCAGCGAATTTGGCGCACAACGAGCTTGGCGGCTTGGCGAGAGCATCAAATCAGGTCAAGTGATCGTTCCGGCCGGGCCAGCG
>SKLK01000091.1 GCA_007123265.1 Kiritimatiellia bacterium | reverse complement strand
TCCGGACCCTGATGCAGGGTGGCCATGTAGCGCTTACGCGCATCAAAGGGCAACGTCTCGATCAGTGTCCATGCTTTGCGCTCGGCTTGATCGTCCAATCCCGACTTGCGCGCCGCCACGATCAGTGCCCCTTCCATCGGGTCCCCGACCACCTGCCAAAGCTGCTCTTGATCCCGTTTCACCACGCGCGCTTCGTTGCATAGCAGGCCCGCGCGCACACACTCGCTGAACGCTGGGTGTTGACCGGGTTGAAGCGGTTGGGACTGGCCTTGCTGACGAATGTCCCCGACCGGCTCGTAGCCCTGCCCGTCCAGCATAAATCGGTCACTGCCGGTGCGTAGCAACTTCACCATCATTTCATTTCGGGTCAAGGTCCCGGTCTTATCCGAGCAGATTGTGGTCACGGCCCCGAGCGTATCCACCGCCGGTAGCCGTCGGATAATCGCGTGACGGCTGGCCATGCGTTGTACGCCTAACGCCAGCGTGATCGTCATGATCGCCGGTAAGCCCTCCGGAATCGCCGCCACGGCGAGTGCCACCGCCGCCAAAAACATGTCGACGAAGGGTTCGTTCCAGACAAAGGCGCCGACGGCAAAGGTGATGACCGCAATGCCGAGAATGGCAATGGCCAGGACCCGGCCAAAATCCGTGATTTGTCGGGTCAACGGCGTCGTGATCTCCGGCGTTTGCTGCACCAATTCGCTAATTCGACCAATTTGAGTCGCTTGACCTGTGGCCACCACCACCCCGCGCCCTGAGCCCGCTGTGACGAGTGTGCTGGAAAAGGCCATCGATGTTTGATCGCCTAGCGTGGCATCGGCTTCAACGGGTTCCACCGTTTTGCGTACGGGACTCGATTCCCCAGTAAGAATCGCTTCATCGATCGCCAGTTCATGCACGCGAAGTAGGCGCAAGTCGGCCGGTACCTTGTCGCCCGCCGCCAGTACCACAACATCGCCCGGCACCAGTTCCTCCGCCGACAGACGCAGTTGTTCGCCGTCGCGCTGTACTGTGCATTCCAAGGAAACCATTTTGGCAATGGCCTCCAGTGCGCGTTCCGCCTTACCCTCCTGAATAAAGCCAATGATCGTGTTAACCAGCACCACACCGAGGATCACCCACGTATCCAGCCAATGATTAAGTAGTGCCGTGACCACGGCGGCCGCGAGCAGGATATAGATCAGCACATTATGGAAATGGAGCAAGAACCTGAGCAATGGGCCACGGCCTTTGCGTGCCTCCAACTTGTTGCGGCCAAAGGTCTCTAAGCGTCGCTCTGCTTCGGAATAAGAGAGTCCGTCTTTATCCGTCTCTAATAGTTGGAGGACTTCCTTTGACTCGGTACTAGGCCATTGCGCTGGCGGCTTATCGGACCAATTCTTCATGTGTCACACTCCCATCGCTTCGAACACCAACCCCGTTCCGTCTACGGTACACAGACCGGCCCGGAAAAATAAGAAAAATCGTCGACTTGCATGATTGATGCCTGTTGATGATGCGCTACTATGCGGACATGATCTTGCATACGTCCGGAGCACAACCGATCCACTTAACCTATTGTCTGAATATCCATTCCGGCGAGACATGGGCCGCACAACGAGAGGCTATCGACCGCTACGCCCGAGAGGTGAAAGCCCGGCTACTGCCCGACCGGCCCTTTGGACTTGGATTGCGCGTGAGTGCCGAGGCCGCCGCGACCTTGGCGGCGGACAGCGGGCAAGTTGCTGCATTTAGCGATTATTTGGCGGCGCAGGGGATGTACGTGTTCACAATCAACGGCTTTCCCTATGGGACATTTCACGGGACCCCTGTCAAAGAGGCCGTATATGATCCCGATTGGCGTACGCCCGAACGACTGGCCTATACCCGGCAGTTGATCGATTGTTTGGCGGCCTGGTTGCCGGCTGGACAGGAAGGCAGCATCAGCACGGTGCCCGGCGGATTTGCTGCAAACGTGAACCATTCGTCGGATCAACAGATCGTCGTGGAAAACCTCATGCGCGCCGTGGCGCACGCTGCCGACGTTCTTGACCGGACCGGGGTGGATATCCATTTGGGATTGGAACCGGAACCCGCTTGTCTGCTCGAAACCACCGATGATATTTTGCAATTAGTTGATAATTATATACTTAAGAAAGGACTGAATTGGTTGCGACGTGCGTTCGGGCTGACCCAAGCGACGGCAGAGACATGGATTCGGCGACATTTGGGCATCTGTATGGATACCTGTCACGTGGCGTTGGCGTTTGAGGATCCGCTGGAGGCATGGGATCGTCTGGACGCCGCCGGCATCCGGCTATCGAAGATTCAGCTCAGTGCCGCTTTGGAAACCACGCGGACCCGTGCTGCCGCGCAATCCTTGCAGGCGTTTGAAGAGCCCGTGTATTTGCATCAAGTGCGGATTCGCGGGGAATCCGGTATAATCTCTTCTTTCCTGGATTTGCCAGAGGCGCTCGAGCAGTGGCATCAAGGATCGGTTGCTGATGTGGCGCGCATTCATTTTCATGTACCGCTGTTTTGGGCGGGCGCCGATCCGCTGCAGACCACCCGTTCCACCTTGAGCCCGGCTTTTTGGCAACGCTTAAGGTCCGGCGCGTGCAACCATGTGGAAATGGAGACGTACACCTATTCGGTGCTGCCCGCGACATTGCAGTCCAACTCAATAACCGAACATATCGCCAAAGAATACGACTGGGTCCAGACACAGTTTCTCTGTCCCTAACGCACTCAATATGAACCACGGATGAACACGGATAATGGCAGCGTATAAATTGTCACATTACACTGTAAATAAATAGGTTATGTTTTCGAATTGCTCGACCTCTTAATTCTCTGTTCTTTTCGAGGGTCGAGCTCCGCGAGACCGTCTTTCTTAAGTCTGTCGAGGAGGTCGATTCCGACTAGGGACAGAGAATGAGTGTCCTCCATTAGGAGTAAAGGGATTTAAAGATACTCGCAAAAGTCACAGTTTCTCTGTCCCTAACGCACCCTGTCCCTAACGCATCCTGAAATCGTGGGTACCTTCAGGGATTAGATGGATAGGTTGTCGGTCTCTGGCGATTCTTGAAAGGGAGCAATCTGAGAGAGAATGTGAGATAAAGGCGAAAGATAAAGAGGATCTTTTACCCCTTGTCTTTCGCCTTAATCTTTCGCCCTAATCTCTTGCTACGGAAACACGGCCGGTAAGAAAATGAGAGGGAGAAACTCTAATCCAGGTTGACCCGATGCAGAGTGATTGAGGAGTGATTTAGGGACAGAGAATATATCCAGGGGTTGGGCT
>SKLK01000189.1 GCA_007123265.1 Kiritimatiellia bacterium | reverse complement strand
CAAATGTTATATGTTTAGACGTGACCCCAATCGCTCCGCCGGCGGACCATTCGGTGAGCGCCGCATTCTGCTGAAAAATGAAATTGGTAGTTGACGCGAGCCTTGCGTATTGTACAATTGTCTGCATGGTTGATCTTAAGCGAGGATTGTTGTATGGATATTGTCATTGATACATCGGCGTTGCTTGCCGTCATAGTGGATGAACCGGAGCGAGACCGCATTGTCGAAATGACCTCGGGCCACACGCTTATCGGGCCTGGATCAATTCCGTGGGAGGTGGGCAATGCATTTTCCGCGATGATGAAACAGCACCGCCTGACCCTCAACGATGCTCAGGAGGGATTAAAAGTTTTCAATTCCGTTCCCATTCGGTATGTGAAGGTGGATATGGATAATGCACTGTCGGTGGCGAATCGAGAAAGCATGTATGCATACGATGCATATTTCCTTGATTGCGCCTTTCGCCATGCTGCCCCTTTATTGACGTTGGACCGAAAGCTTAAGCGGGCAGCGCAGAATATCGGCATTCACCTACTGGAGGTATAACATGCAGGTCTACACCTATTCAGAGGCCAGGCAAAAGCTCTCTGCTGTGCTCGATAGAGCTGAATCCAGCGGAAGCGTGATAATCAGACGGAAAGATGGCCGGACGTTTACGCTCCAGCCATTCAAGAGCAAAGCCTCTCCACTCGATGTCCCATCCATTCGCGCAAACATGTCAACGGATGAACTGGTGAATTTAGTGCGGGACGAGAGAGGCAGAAAAAGAGGCTGGAAGTGACGTCGCTGACGCGCCTCCTTCACTGATGTCGAGTGTATTACATAAATACATCAACGGCAGGCTGGTCGAGAGGGCGAGATAGAATGCAGAACAAAACAAGGATTAGTTCCGACTACGAGTCTTCGAGTGGTCGGTGACTAATCCCTGGTTCATGAAGCCGCGGTTGGATTCGGGGAGGACGGTTGGTTGGGCGGGTGCCCTATAGGGAAAAGGTTCGCGGCGGGGGAGGCTGCGGACAGGTCGAGACGTCTGGTGCGGCCCCCCGGTCGCGGGTTGAACGGGTCGGAATGGGCCGAACCGCCTCTTTCCAGTGCCTTGGCGGGGCTGGAAAGAGGCGGTTTTTTGGTGGGTGGGCAGACCGGTGCGGGCCTGCGGCTTGCGGATGTTGAAGCAGCAGGTGGCGGAGCCCGGTTCGGGGCTTGGGCATGATGCGCCCCGTACCTGCGGTACGCGGACGGGCTTTTTCAGTGATGTCTGACGACTTGACCGCTCATCAACTGCCGCCTCCGTTTTAACGTTGTGCACGGGGATCGGGGTTGACCCAAGCTGTTTTCCTTACTATATTGGCCTGTAAGAAATCTCAAATACGTAAGGAGTTGATCGATGGTTACAGCGACATTGACAAGCAAGGGACAGCTCACGATTCCCAAATCGGTACGGGATATTCTGCGCCTTCACGCGGGGGATCGCGTTGCTTTTGTTGTCCACGGCGAAAGGGAAGCCGTCTTGAAGCCCATGACGAAATCGGTTGATGAAGTATTCGGTTGCCTTTACTCACCCAAACAACCCCACAGGACTATCGAGCAAATGAATGAAGCTGTGGCGGAAAGAATGAGAAAGCGATGATTGCTGTCGATACAAACATCCTGATCAGATTCCTCGTTCGCGACGATGAAAGGCAAGCCGAGATAGCGCGCAGGCACATCAAACAGGCAGAGGCCCGGCGGGAGCGGCTCAAAATTCCTTTACTGGTGGTGCTGGAAGCAATCTGGGTACTGGAGAGTGCTTACGACAAGGCTCGTCCGGAAATACTCGAAGCGATACGAGACATGCGGCAAATGCCTGTATTCGAATTCGAAGACGATCAAGTGGTCGAGGGCCTGCTGGACGATGGGCCGGGGAGCAAAGCCGACCTGTCAGACATTTTGATCGCCCATGCAGCAATAGCTGCCGGCTGTGATGCCGTGATCACGTTTGATAAGGCTGCAGCCAAGCATCCGATCTTTAGCCTATTAAAATAAGTAAGGCACAACAATGCGTTGCACTCTTACGCGCCGCCCAGCGGCGCACTCCAAGGACGGGGCATACGTTCCTTTTGGACTGCGGCGCTGCGCGCCGCTTTGGACTTCCCTGCACACTCCCAATCTCCTCGTTCCCACCCACCCACCCACTCGTAATCGGATCCCACTCCTACTCGACCGCGCCCCCAACGTGCGCGGCTACAGCCAAGCACCACAGTTTCTCTGTCCCTAATTCTTCCGAAGACTGATAGATTGGCTCGTTATCCTCAATCGGGATCAATCCCTCCGGAAATACCGCAGCTTCCTCATCGTCAGATTGTTGTGTCCCCCTGTCGAATCCTTTATAGAAGCGAAGGCAGCAGGATCTTTATAGTGCATGTAATGCGATCTGAGAGGCAGCTCGATGAAGATGAGCTTATCACCCGATAGTAAAGGGAATCGAACTGGTCAATGCAGGCGACAGTTGATTCGCAGGCGGGCGATTTTCGGTGATAGCAGACCAGCTTGCCGGGCATCAATCGTCGCCTGATTTCTATCGCTATCACGCACAGCAGCTTACATACGGCCGACAAACCGGCCGGCGCGTTCGCCGGTTGCCTCGCCGTCGCGGATGGTGGCGACGCCATTGACGAATACGTAGTCCATCCCCGTCGATGGTTGATGCGGTTGCACGAAATCCGAGTGATCCTGGACTTGATCGCGCTTGAAGGCGACCAGATCGGCTTGATACCCGCGCGCGATAATGCCGCGATCGGTTAGGCCGAATTGTGCGGCGGGCAATGAGGTCATTTTCCGGATCGCTTCCGGCAATGAGACGGTTTGTCCGTCCAGGGCCGCCCGTAGAAAGCGGGGAAAACTACCATACGCGCGCGGATGCGGATGAAACTGGCTCAGTGGGCCGGTCGGGGCATGAATCGATCCGTCGCTGCCCAGCATCACATAGGGCTCGGCTAAAATCCGCCACATATTCTCTTCACTCATGCCGAAGAAAATGCCGGTGGTCTTCAACCCGTCTTTCTCGACCAAATGCAAGACCGCGTCCACCGGCTCCAATCCCAGCGCTGCCGCAACCTCCCGTAACGGTTGGCCTTTGAATGCCTGATGATCGGGGTGATGAGTAGACCCAATCGCCACACTGTCCCAGTAAGCGTCCGGGCGCGCCGCCAGAATGTCTTCGCGGATCCGCTGGCTGACCGCCGGATCACGCAGTCGCCCCAAAATCGCGGCGTGGCCGTCGTCGAGGGCCCAGTCCGGCAGCAGTAT
>SKLK01000106.1 GCA_007123265.1 Kiritimatiellia bacterium | reverse complement strand
TATGCCGGCCAAATGGCGCATGTGCAGTGGTTGGCCGCGCTGCTGGATTACTGGGGGGAACGCGGGCTCAATCGATTTATCGGTTTGGGATCGGCGGAAGAGTATGGCGCCCGTTCCGGCGTTCTCTACGAGTGGGATCCGCCGATCTATCCGTTGTCGCCGTACGGATTGGGGAAGTATACCGCGTGGTCGCTGGCCCGTTCGTGGGGTGCCCGCGCCGGGCGCGACGTGTTCTGGCTGCGCCCGTTCATTGCCTATGGTCCCGGTCAACGCGGCAGCATGGTGCTCCCGTACGCGTTGGAGCAACTCCGGGCCGGCGCGGAAGCTACGTTTTCCGATGGGCTGCAAGAGCGGGATTTTGTGCATGTGGACGATGTCGCACGGGCGATTCGCTCCGCCGTTGAGACGACGGTGACGGGTGTGCATGCCGTAAATCTGGGCACGGGCCAATCGGTCGCCGTTCGCGATGTCCTGCAGTATTTAGCCGGTCAGATGAATGCCGCGCACCTGATTCGACTGGGTGTGCGTCCCCGTCGCCACGGAGAGCCCGCCCGGCAAACGGCCTCGGTCAACGTGGCGGAGGACGTGCTCGGTTGGCGCGCCCGAATTGCATGGCAGGATGGAGTTCGGCGTTTGGTAGGCGAGAATTGATAGCAGTATCTGGAGTTGATTCTGAATAAACCGCAAAGCGCGCAGAGAGCACAAAGAAGGATTCTAGTTGTGGCTATGCAGATTAACGAGTTATGTGATCAGGTCGACGTATTCGTATCATGTCTTTGTCGCGAGCATTGTCGGAACCTTTGTCGACAAAGCTCGCGACTCAGCTTGCGACAAAGCTTGGGTTATGAATGGAGTCTGGATTAGGCGTATGCGGTCCTTTCGGTTTAAAGCCTTTGCGGTCTATGCGTTCTTTGCGGTTAATATTTAATGAATGAAGAAATACTGATTTTAGGCGCGGGGGTGGCGGGCTTGGGCGCGGCACGTGCCTTGCCGGGCGCCCGCGTTTTTGAGGCGGCGGATCATCCGGGTGGCCATTGCTATTCGCATGAACTGGATGGGATCTATTTTGACGAGGGCGCGCATATCTGCCACGCCAAGGATCCGGATTGGCTGAAGCTGCTGTATGCGGCGGCCGGCGATGTGGAACGCATATCGGCATGCGACGTCAGCAACCATTGGCAGGGGCATTGGGTAGGGTATCCGGTGCAAAACAACTTGCGCGACCTGCCGTTGGCCGAACGAATCACCGCGCTCAAGGATTTTGTGCGGGCGATTCAGGACCCATCAGTCGACGCCCCCGCGAATTATTTGGACTGGTGCCGGAAGCAATATGGCGATTACCTGACCGATCAATTCTATCGTCTGTATACCGATAAATACTGGCGCGTGAGCATGGAAGAGTTGGGCACCGACTGGTTAGGCGGCCGGTTGTTGCCCTCCCAAATCGACCGCATTATTGAGGGTGCGTTTGCCGCGCCCGCCGATAGCCAGGCGGTCTTTGCCCAGTTTCACTATCCGGCACAAGGCGGTTTCTATGCTTTTTTCAAGCCCCTGTATGCGGGATTGAACATCACCTATGCCTCGCCCGCAGTCGAAATCCGATCCGCGCGACAAGAAGTGGTTTTCGCGGACGGACGCATCGAGTCGTATGAGGCCTTGGCTTCTTCGGTGCCGTTGCCGGACATGGTTCGGATGATTTCGGACGCCCCCGCCGCGGTGCAAGCGGCCGCGGCGCAGTTGCGGCATATCCAATTGCTGGTGGTGAATCTGGTCGTTGATCGCCCGGTCCTCAGCCCGTTCCACTGGTTTTACATTTATGATCAGGACATTGATGTGTCCCGGGTGAAGGTGAACAGCAACGTCGCGCCCCGTTCCGTGCCGCCTGGCCGCACCGCGTTGCAGTGCGAAATCTTCCGGCGCACGGATGAACCAATGCCGGTGGAGGAACTGACGGATAAGGCGATTGGCGACATGGCCCGCCTATTGGGATTTGATCCAGCGACAGAACTGCGCGCGCATAAGGCGGTACCCGTGTCGCATGCCTACGTCATTTCCGACCTGCAGCGGGTCGCTGCGGTGGACACCATTATCCCGTGGCTGGAGGCGCGCGGCATCTATCCCATGGGCCTGTTTGGCCGTTGGAAATTCATCTGGTCGGATGCGGCTTATCAATCCGGCGAGGAAACAGCGCAGCGAATCAAGGGGCGGCACGCGGAAGGCTAAAGCGCCGTGCGACTCGTGCCCTACCGCTTGCCGGCATTAACGATGTTTGGTGTTGGCCACGTCACTTCCTCGGTCCCGTCAAGAATCCGGTCAACGGCTTCCACCCCTTGCATCACCGAGTGATCCATGTTGGCCACCTCGTATTTCCAGCCACCGAAACGTCCGCGACTGAAAATGTTCATCTTTTCCAGCGCGGGTATCACATCATGGAGAATGTCGTCGCGATCCCGGGTGGGCACGGGATACCCGAACTCCGCCCACATATTGAAGATGTGCGTGGTATCGGGGTTCACGTCCATCAATCCTTGGTCCCGCAGTCCTTTCAGGGTTGGCGCCACCATGTCCGGTGCGACGTTTGGGGTGTGGCCCGGGTAGGAAATCTCGCACAGGAACGAACAATGCCGTTCAACATCGGGCACATGATCAGGCGAAAAGATCGAAAACGGAGTGACCCGGTAGAATGGGCAGCTTTTGTCCGGCACATACACCCACGTTTTGTCTTTCAGTTGTTCCGGAATCGGTTCCGAAGGGGCGACACCGACCACCTGCACATGGGTGTGTCGGAGCTGTTGGGCGCGGGACGCGATTTGGACATCGCCGACCAGATCCGCCAGCCGGACCAGCGGAATCGTTGAAATCAAGTAGTCATAGTGCGTGGTGGTGCCGTCGTCGAAGGTCGCGGTCCGGTGTTGGGTGTCCAGGGATCGTAGGCCACAATTCAAGCGGAGTTGCTCGGCGGGGATGCGTTTGCCCAGTTCATTCCAAATGGCGCCGGTTCCACCTTGTTTAGGGAATTGGAAGACATGGTTGGGGCCCCACGCCACGTCGTCCAGGCCTTGCTCAATGTTTCGTTCAATCCGTTGGAGATCGATGGTGGGTACCCGGTCGCCGATCCATTGATAGCCCATATCCGCTGGTTCCGTGGACCAAATCTTACGGTTGTAGGGAAGCATGAAGTGGTGCGCGATGCCATCGCCAAATCCGGCCCGGATCCATTCCTCAAAGTTGGCGGGCGCGGATTCCGGTTTCTGGTCGGCCAGCGCGCGCAGGCCGTCAAGGCACTCCTGTC
>SKLK01000086.1 GCA_007123265.1 Kiritimatiellia bacterium | reverse complement strand
GACCTTGGTGCTACCTACGCCGAAACCGCCGGCCCCTTCCGGCCAACTGCCATCGGTGGTGTAGTACAAGAAAACGCGGTTCGCGTCGCCTTGGTGGCCGGTCTTGATTTCAAAGGAGATCGGTTGCCCCGCAGCGGATTCAGGCAGGGGATCCATTTGCGGACGACTGTCATCGGTCTGAGCCTCGGGATCATGGTAGACGAACATCGGACCAAAGGTGTTGTCCCAGTTATTCGCCGATTCCGACTCCCAGAGCGTGATGCCAGTCTCGCCGACGGTAAATTGATAGGTCTCCGCACCGGCCGAGCCGATCTTGTTACGGTTGGCATCCACGGAACCGAACTTTTCGGGCCAGAAGCGCCCGGCAAACTGGGTATCTTCCCAGCCCAGGAAGGTGTCGTTTGCATTGCCGGGGGACCGGTCACGATTGCCCCAGTTGGTGGCCCCCATTCCCAAGTGATGGTTCAGATCCACGCCCCCGTTTAACTTCATCAGCACGTTATAGGCGGAACCATCCACATGAGCGCGGAACGTAAGGTTGGTGCCCGAGGTGACGCGAGGCACCGTCATGCGGTACCGGAACGGATTGGCGTCGGCCTCCTCTTGTGAATCAAAGCCGCGGTATTGCAAGCCCAGGGGGTTGAACTGCGAGTCACCGTCGGGCCCGTCGCGGCGCAAATAGCTTACCGTACCCGGCACTTCGCCGTCCTCGCGGATTTCGATGGCGTTCCCGCCACCTTGCGCCCACAGATCCGATGATTCCGGCGAACGCCAAGAGAAGGCAAAGTAGCCGCCGGGCGGGATGATCACATTACCACTGGCAATTTCCGAGGCCCACACGTAAAACGAACCACCATAGGTGGAATAGTTGAACAGATAGGCATCGTCTACGCCCGACTCATGTCCGAATACGGGATTGATCGGCCGGCCTTGGCCATCCGCATAGTTGTCGTTCATCATAAACAACAAGACGGCGGCGGACCGGTCGTCCATCTCATTGTTGACGCCCCAACCTTCATCCCGTTTATCGACGCGGGCATACGCGACCACATCGTTATCGCCCCAGCGCCCGTACTGATAACCGCGCGCGAAATGTTGGTTGATATAGGCGAGGTTGGGCAGACGATTATCACCGAACTGACCCAGAAAAGCCGTGTTGGCGTGCCGCGGGAAGGCGCCGCCGGCGTCTTGCAGGGTGCCGGCCTTGAAGTTGCCGTCTGTATAGACAATCGGCAGGCCGCGACGAGTCATGATGTAAGCGTATTGCAACTCCCGGGCCGCCGCGAAATCGCTGTCATGGCTGTGGGCAAACTGAACCCCCACCGCATCGCCAAAACCGTTGAAATCCGGGTGGCCACTCCAGCCGGGATTATCCAACCCAACCAAGTCCCCCCACGGTGAACCCAGAATGCCATTCAAATGATCGCGCAACGGCGCATCTTTCAACCGCATGCCGGCACTAATGTACGGGGCGAATCCTGGAGGCGCACCCAAATGCTCACCAAACACCATGGCATCGTTGCGGGGGAGATCGGTGTTGAACACCGTATCGCGGAAATTCGGATTCGCCCCTTGCTGCTGATTAAAGCCACGGGTTTTATTGAACTGCAATTGCATCCCCCCGACATAGCCCGCCGTGCTGGCATCGTTACCGGGCTCGCCAAAGAAGAAGGCCGGCACATGCTTGACCGCGTCCAAGCGCAGGCCATCGGCGCGGGTACGATCCATTTTCCAGCGCACGGCGCGAATCAGGTACGCGTTGACATCCTCCACATACGCTTCGGGATTGTTGTCCAGCATTTCCTGTGTGACGTTGCCGAATCCAACATAGTTTCCTTGCGGATCATAAGCGTAATATTCGGGATTGTCGGGATGACGAACAAAGCTGAGTCCCGGATGGTGATCGCCCTCGTTGGGCCCGAAATTGTGATTCCAGCCGCCCGCGCCCACCTCATGTGCAATATCGATCAGGTCGGATAAACCGAGATGCAAGACCTGCCATTCGTCCTGCCAATCGCGGGTGTTATCCCATTTGCGGAAGAAACCGTCTTCGGTCACACGCAGATGGAAGTCTTCGGGCCGCATGCCGGGATAGATGTCAAGCGGCGTGGATTCATTGAAGCCCGGGACATCGAAGGCCCGGTGATTCATGATGTTGTCGAAATAGACGCGAATACCGAAGCGATGCGCGGTTCGCATCATTTCATGCAGTTCGGCTTCTGTACCATAGAACGTGCGCACAGTACCGCGCTGCTCTCTGCTGCCGAGATCGAACGGGTCCCACAGGTCGTAGCCAACCGATAACCCGCCACTAGCCTTTGTCGGCGGGGGCAACCAGAGCGAGGTGTATCCAGCCTCCGCAATTTCCGGCATTTTTTGGGTCAGCGACCGCCACGGCAATTGAAAGTATTGCAGCATGACCTCCGCCCGCGCCACGCCCGCAAGCGCCACAAACAACACCGCGAAAATTACCTGCAAAAACGTTTTTTTCATATTGCCATCTCCCACACGTAAATCCTTATTATTGATCCAACGAAGCGCATCAGAAGTGGACGGGCGTCGTACGTAAAGCATACAGGTATTTAATAATACGTTTACGCATCAATCTGGTCAAGGACGTGACAAAAATTACTTTTTTGCGTTTTGGCACTCAACGCTCATTCCGCACCGGAAGTGCGGGAAAAAAGGGTTGCAAAATGCTGCAATAAGCTCTCTTGCAACACAAACAGCAGACCCTTAATGACGGCGAAAGGGCCTGAAAATCAGAAACCCGATCGGGGTGACGAGTTGATTAAAATCGGGGGATTGACGTGACGATGATCGCCTTTACTCGTTCGCCGGCTTGGTCGAGCGCATGAGCAGACCGTATACCGAAAAGGCAACAAAGAAGCCGATAAACCATGCGTAGTCATACAGGCGAGACCAAAATGGGCCGGCATCGATCCACTGTACTTGATGCAAGAATCCCGGCACGTTGGGCGCGATCGCCACCAACAAGGCAATCATGGCATACCGATTGATTCCGTTGCTGTACGTATAGGCGCCATGCCGCGCATAGAGGTCGGCCAACTTAAGTCGTGTCCGACGAATCATGAAGTAATCGCAAATCAAGATCCCGCCGATCGGCCCTAGCAAAGCCGAGTAGCCGATCAGCCAAGTAAAGATGTAGCCGCCGGGGTCCGCTAAGAGTTTCCAAGGCATAATTACTATGCCGATGATACCGGTGATAATGGCGCCCCCGCGCAGCGAGATTAATTGCGGCAGGAAGTTCGAAAAAGCCGTGGAAGGAGCGACCACGTTTG
>SKLK01000093.1 GCA_007123265.1 Kiritimatiellia bacterium | reverse complement strand
GGATCAATGAAGAGGGTGTAGATGCCGTTGTGGTACAGCTCCGGCGCGGCCAGCAGTTGCCAGTGAATGGCAGCGCCCTCGGCCCGCAAGGCATCGGCGAAATAGAGTTGATAGGTGCGATCGGGGAGGGTGCGCGCGCGCACGGCGAATCGCCCCAGGTCCGCAGGGGCGCTGGCGGCACCGACTTGGAACACGGAGTCGGGATCGAACGGGTCGGTGCCGGCAATGAGTTCCTCGGCGTGGGTAAAGCCGTCCCCGTCGATGTCGATAGCTGTGGCGTGGCTGAAGGCAAGGCCGATGCGGAATTCGGTGGCGCCGGGGGCGTTGTGGGTCTCGAAGACCTCGATCATGGCCCCGTCGCGTCCGTTCCAGCCGGTGTCAAGCGGGATACCGGGATTGATGACGGCGTGATCTCCGGCGACGACAAAAGCCCCGCTGC
This sequence comes from Kiritimatiellia bacterium, assembly GCA_007123265.1. Lineage (GTDB taxonomy): Bacteria > Verrucomicrobiota > Kiritimatiellia > SLAD01 > SLAD01 > SLAD01. The sequence goes on along the minus strand of SKLK01000093.1, from coordinate 2,872 downwards.
CGGAGTCGTTTTGAAGTCCTGCCTTGAGCGGCGTTTGCCAGCGTTGAAGATGGGCTTGACCATGCAACATCAAGTCCATCTGGTCTGGTCCGAAACCATGATGAATATACAAGGTGCCGACAGACGGGGCGATGGTGTAATCGACAATGGCCGCGTCGCGCCCGGGGAGCAGGGTGATTCGCTTGGATATTTCGCCATCCAGTGAGGTAAACGTGAGGGCATCATCGCTGACGTCCACCAAATACTCTTCGTCGGCGTACTGGGCCGTTTCCCAGCCGGTGCTCCAGTGATCTTTCAAGGCGGAAGTCCGGGCCCGGTTCCGACCCTCGCGTTCGTCTTCGTACGATGGATTGGCGACGGTGGAGCCGATCACCATCCGGGCGTCACCACCATTGAGATCCGGGTCGTAGACAAATCCTTGCACAAGCCGGCCGCCCCAGCGTTTAAAGACCAAAAAGATGCGATCGTTACAGATCACGAATTCCTCCAGCACACCATCGTCAAGGTCCGCGACAATGATTTGGGTTTCGGGGCCTTGTTCCCCGGCGTTGATGCGTTCGACCCAGTCGCTGACGGCTTTGAGACTGCCAACGGAACGGATGTGCCCATGCAGTCGCAACGCCCAACCGGCAATCGGGTCCCACGTATGGTCTTCATAGGAGAAGGTGCACGCATCGTTCCGGTTAAAGGTCACTTGATAATTGCGGGATTGGTATTGGTCGGGATTGGAGTCCTCGTCGTGCCAGGCCGTTTCGTAAATCATGGCGCTGAAGCCCCACTCGGCCAATTCGCGCAGGTAAGGGGAGGTAATGGATCGGATCCGGTCCCACGTGTCGCGGATCAGGGTGCCGGGGGTGTTCATGTCGCCGTAGTTTTTCATGCCCGGTGGCGAACCGCCGCTGTAGACATGTGGCACCCGGTCAAAGAAGCTTTCCTCCAGCGGATGGCCGTAGTACCAGTTATCATAGCTGTGCAGCGTAGCTCGTTTAAGCCATTCGTAGGTCTGTGTGGATTTGTCGGTGACATGGCCGTGATCAATCACCCAGGCTGAATCATCCAGCGCCCATTCCAGAACCTGTTTCAAGGTCACGAATTCAATCCACGGCCGGTTGGCGGCCCAGCGCAGGGTGCGATGGATCTGGTCCGGGTTGTTGTTGGGTAGCGGGGAGGCGAAGGAACGGCCCGCGTAGGCCTCCCAGTCATCGAATACGATGACGATTTGCGCGTGGTCCGGATCGAGCGCCTTTTGCAGCAGCGTGTAACGGGTGTCAAGGGCCATGCCCCCGTCGTGGTTGCCGAATTTGGCCTTGTCTTCACGGTCGTTGATCATGAACGTGTAGACCCCGTTGATCTTGTGGATCTTGTGATGGTAGGGCTCATCCTGACACCCCATGAATCCCGCCCACTGGGCGCAGGGACAGTCGTCTTCCCACTGATCCCGTTCGTTCGGGTAGAACCACCAATGTAGATGGGTGACCTCGTCGAGATAGGTCGCTTGATAACCGCTGGCCGCGATATCCGCAAAGGTGAGGCCGGTCAAGGGGCCTTCCGGCGTGACATTCGGGGCGTTCGTATCCGAGCGGATCACCCGCTCGGGCGTGTGCATGACGGCCATGTCTGCCTCGCTCAACCCGAACAAGTGCTCCATCAACTGCGTGCGTTGCGCAATGCTGGCGCGGTTCACTTCGCCTTCGAAGTAGGGCATGATATGTTCAGCGAGGACGCCGCCGATCATGGCGCCGGGGCCATCGTTCACATAGGTGCGCACGCGATCGATGAACGTGGGGCCATCGCGGAGGGGATACGCATAGGCCGGGTCGGTCGGATTTTGATGGGCCCATTGCAGGCCCATCAGCAATGAGCCGCTCAGGTGCAGGTTCAGTGGGATATCCAGCATCTCCGCCGTATCCATTAACCGGACAAAACCGCCGACCAATCCTTCGCCCGCGAAATAGATGTGGTCTTGAATGTGGACCGCCTGATTAACCGATTGGTTGGCATGCGTGATCAAAGCGTATTTGGCCCGGCCGGTGCTGGCATCGCCGGGGATGGCCCCGGTTAACAAGCCGGTACCGGCCGGATCGCCTGTGTCTGGCGTCAAGTCGCTGCCGATCCGGTCCGTCACATCGCTGCGACCCGGGATGTCCTGGGCGGCCGTGGTGAAGACTTGAAAACGGATATCGGCGGGATGGCCGTTCCAACCGCGATCGGTCAAAAACGAGCGGCGAATGCCGAATTCAATGGCATCCAGTTCATGGCTCCAGTAGCTGCCCAAATAGGCGTCGGCATGGGTGGCCCAGTCTTCGGAAACCACCGTGCCGGAAGCCGGGCTGTAAACGGCCACACAGGCTTCCCACGGGTGATCGGTTTGGGTGTCGGTGTTGTCCGGTAGCCACGGTTGGCCGCCCGAAGCAACATCGATGGCGACATACAGGTTCAGGTGATCGGCGGCACCGCTACTGAGATCGAACAGATCGACGCGCAGGTACAGGGCATCCTCCTCCGGTACATCCCGGCTGTAGAAGGCGACCAAATCGCGGCCCCGGTCGTGACCATCAAAGAAATTGAACTGATTATCGGATGGGTCCAGGGCGCGCAGGTCGTCGCTGTGCCAGTCCTGAAATTCCTCATACCAGATCTGGCCCCGGGCATCCGTGCCGATGATCGGGCCCGGACCAATGTTAATGCTGCCAAACTCCGGAGGCGGCCCGTAGAGCGTGAGTTGATTGAAATAGAAATTATTGGCCCCCCCCGCAGGATTGTTCCCGGAAAACGCCCGCATGCCGGCCAGCTCGCCCGCCACGGTGACCACGTGTTCCTGACTGTCGCGGGACAAGGTAATCAGCAACTGGCCATCGGCCAATTGATCGGC
>SKLK01000111.1 GCA_007123265.1 Kiritimatiellia bacterium | reverse complement strand
TGGCAATGGGTCCACAGTGACCCCCGCCTTGCCGATCCGGCGAGCGTGGCGGCGGAGTATAAACGGTGGCTGACATCTTATCGCGAACGACAGGTCCAACGTGTCAGTTTGGGCTGTTGCTTCATTCGGAAACCACTGGCGGGAGAGCCCGCCTGGCGACGAACCGACGCACGACAACTGCGCGGATTCAGTCCGTTGGCGGGACAAGACATCGAAACGGTGATGCAAAATGAAACGTGGCTGCGCCAAACCGAGCCTGCGAGCGACACATTACTGGATACCCAGTATCATCCCGCGCCGGGTATAGATGCGGATGTACACATGGTCCTCCGTGAAGGGTGGCGCCGGAATGTGATGAACCTGCATTCGCCCGGACACCTCGCCTACGGCGGACCAATCGACGAAACCGTGTTGCGCCTGCTGGAACTACTGGCGCAAGGGAAACCCGCTCGCCAGCTTGTCGACACACTGCAAGCCAAGGCGCCCCCCGAAAAGCACGCCGCAATCGCCGCAGAAATTGCCACACTCATGCGGAATCTGCTGGCCTACGGCTTGGTGACGAGGTGATTAAGAAGGAATAGACTTTATTTTCCGCAGCCTATTTCATACGCTTACGTGTTGAAGGCGTTGTGTGGCGCCAACCGAACATGAGTAATGTCGTCCGCCTGCTTACGGGCCGAAGGCGACTGGATGGAAGAAGGATGTAGGCTATGGCAAAACAATTAACCGCTTTAGATGACTTGGCAGCACTGGACGCAAACCTGTTCGGCAAGGATTTCTTACTGACCTGGGACAAAAGCGCGGCGGAATTGCAAGCCGTCCTGGCGGCTGCGGAGACCTTGCGCGAGTTGTATCGCCAAAATATCTCCCTGCGCTGCTTTGAGTCGGGGTTGGCCATCTCCAACTTCCGGGATCAATCCACGCGCACCCGTTTCTCCTTCGCCTCCGCGTCGAACCTGCTCGGTCTAGCCGTGCAGGATCTGGACGAGGCGAAATCGCAAATTGCGCACGGTGAAACCGTCCGCGAAACCGCAAACATGATCTCTTTTCTGACCGAAGTGATCGGTATTCGAGATGACATGTATCTCGGTGCGGGACACACCTACATGCTGGAAGTCGCCGAAGCGCTGGATGACGGATTCAAGAACGGTGTTTTGCCTCAGCGACCCGCCATCGTGAACCTGCAGTGCGATGTGGACCATCCGACCCAGTCGATGGCGGATTTGATGTGGCTGAAAGAGTATTTCGGCGGCCTCGACCAATTGCGCGGTAAAAAAATTGCCATGACCTGGGCCTACTCACCCAGCTACGGCAAGCCCCTCTCGGTCCCCCAAGGCATTATTGGCTTGATGACCCGGTTCGGCATGGATGTGCATCTGGCCCATCCGGAACGCTATGACCTGATTCCCGATGTGATTGACGTGGCTACGGCCAATGCGAAGGACTCCGGCGGATCCTTCACCCATACGAATTCCATGGATGAGGCATTCGCGGATGCGGATATTGTCTATCCCAAATCCTGGGCGCCGTATCATGTCATGGGCCAGCGCACGGAACTCTTGCGCGCGAAGGATCAAGCTGGCTTAAAAGAGCTTGAAAAAGCCTGTTTGGCGGAGAATGCACAATTCAAGGATTGGACTTGTACCGAAGAGAAGATGAAGCGGACCAAGGACGGCAAGGCGCTCTACATGCATTGCCTGCCTGCGGATATCACCGATGTTTCATGCGAGGAGGGTGAAGTGGATGCCTCCGTATTCGAACGCTATCGGCTGGACACCTACAAGGAGGCGGGCGCTAAACCTTTCATCATCGCCGCAATGATTCTGACCAGTCGCGCCAAGGATCCGGTGCAATTGCTGAAGCAAATGGCGGAACGCGGCACGCCACGCAAGCTGGACTGAAATCGTTGGGGCGAGGCGTCCCGCCGAGCCGTTAGAGAGAACGTTAGGGAAGTCCAAAGCGGCGCGCAGCGCCGCAGTCCAAAGGAACGGGTTCAACGCCTTTGGAGTGCGCCGCTCGGCGGCGCTTTGGATGAGGGCCAGACACGTTCGATAGCAGCGAATGCATCATCGCATCAGAACCGTCATAATACGTGATGGAGGGAGCTCTGCGACGCCGCGATAATGGTGGATCATGAATGGCGGCTGAATGGCCTCCGGTCTCGCAGAGATCTACCCTCCAAGCGAGGCCAAATCCGCCTCAGGGCATGCGCAGGGTCGGTTCCGGCTCCTCATCGTCGGCGTCATCCAGAATCGCCGACAAGTCCGTATGCCGCGGAAACAACGGCGTAATGAAGGCATAGATAAAGCAGGACACCAGAATCGTCATCGCCGCCGCAACCGCAATCTCCATCTTTAGGAAGAGAAATAGCACGACCAAAATGCACGGGATAAAGCCAATCAACATCTTGGTTGGCTTCGGATAGCGGAAATTGGACACTTGCAGGATTAAGAACAAGATGGTGCAGGTCCATACGGCAACCGCCATCGGTCCCTGCTCCAATATGTTCCGCTCATAGAACAGTTCCGATTCCGAGACAAACACCGCCATCGACAACCAACAAGCATTGACGGTGATGGGCAATCCTTGAAAGCCGCGTTGACCGCGGAACGGATCCTTAATGCGAAACCGGGACAGCCGCATCACACCGGACACGACAATCGCGCACGACAACAGAAAACCCAGCCAACCGAAATCCTTCAACGCCACCTGATACACCAACATCGCCGGTGCAATCCCAAAGCTGGTCATGTCGACGTAGGTATCCAGTTCCGCACCGAATTTCGACGTGCCCTTTAGCAGCCGGGCGACGTTGCCATCAAACCCGTCCAGCAGCATCGAGAGCATAATCATCTGCGCCGCGATCAGGAACTCGCCCTGCGCGCTCATCAGCAGGCTATAAAAGCCTGCCATCATCGCCGCCACCGTAAACAAGGTGGGAATAACCTGACGCCAAGAAATCATACGTGCTTCTGTTTTAGCGTTGCGATCGGTGTTTCACCGGCCCGGACGCGATCCCCTTTCTTGACCGTCACGTCTACATCGGCCGCCGGCAAATAGATATCCATGCGGGATCCAAATTTCATCATTCCGATCCGATCCCCCTTCCCCAGCACCTGGTCCAGCGTCAGCCAATAGACGACGCGCCGCACCACCGGCCCGACAATCTGTTTGACCAGGCAGCGGGTCGATTCATTCTCAATCACGATGGAACTGTGCTCGTTGTATTCGGATGACGCGTTACTCATCGTCAGCAGATGCTTGCCCGGCGTGTACCCCAACCCTTTCACCGTCCCCCCAATCGGGGCGCGATTCACATGCACGTCAAACGGATTGAGAAATACGCTGATCCGGATGGTTGGCACGTTCAAATGCTTACCCTCCTCAATCGGTTCGACGGCCCGTACGACGCCATCGGCGCCCGAGACAATCACCGCAGGATCCTCCGGTGCCGTGCGATCCGGGTCACGAAAGAAATACGCAAAGAAAGCAACCGCAACGATCAATGCCCCCACGCTGACCCATGGGACCAGCATCCAATCGAGCATGATCGCCAACAAGGCCACCCCCCCGAAAATTAAAAAAGACCCCAAAATGGGCCCACGACCATCTCGAACTATACGCATACAAACATTTCTTATAGAATTCCACGGCAAGGCCAGTGCCACCGTTCACAGCCATAGAATCACTCAAGTTTCGTCAGGAATCAAATCAAAAAGGGGTCCCGGCGAAGGTGCCGAATCGCCCGAACGGATGCAAACGGGGTCACACGTATCGGCAAAGGCTTGCACAAAGGATTGCCAAATATCAACGGTTGCATTAAACCGTCTAGCCGGATATAGTAATATATAAATTTTGACGACGGGATAAAAAGCATGGCGACAAAGGATTACGCAGAAATCGAGCGACTCTTACACAAGTTGGTGGCACAGCGCATTTTGGTGCTGGACGGCGGCATGGGCACAATGATTCAGACCTACAAGCTGTCAGAGCAGGATTATCGTGGCCAACGGTTTGCCGATCATCCCTCGGATTTAAAGGGCAACAACGATCTACTGGTCCTGACTCAACCGGATATCATCCGGGCCATTCACCTCGCCTATTTGAATGCCGGTGCCGATATCCTTGAAACCAACACGTTCAATTCCACCTCGATCGCGATGGCCGATTACCATATGGAGTCGTTGGTCTACGAGTTGAACTATGAAGCCGCTCGTCTGGCTCGATCGGCTGCCGACGAAATCGAAGCCAAGACCCCCGATCGGCCCCGTTTCGTCGCAGGAGTGCTCGGGCCGACAAATCGTACGGCTTCCATTTCTCCCGATGTCAACAATCCGGGGTACCGCAACGTATCCTTCGACGAGCTGGTGACGAGCTACACGGAAGCGATACACGGCTTGGTCGAAGGGGGCGCCGACCTGCTACTGGTCGAGACGGTTTTCGACACGCTAAACTGCAAGGCGGCGTTGTTTGCCTTGGAACAATATTTTGATGATCACGGCTTCCGCGTACCGGTGATGATCAGCGGCACGATAACGGACGCCAGCGGTCGAACCCTTTCCGGACAAACGACGGAAGCCTTCTGGAACTCTGTCGCCCACGTTCGCCCGTTCAGCATCGGCCTTAACTGTGCCCTGGGCGCCGCCGAACTACGCCCCTATATCGAAGAGTTGTCGCGCTGTGCCGATACGTTTATCAGCGCACATCCCAACGCCGGTTTGCCGAACGAGTTTGGCGAGTACGACGACACGCCGGCGGACATGGCGGCGACCCTGAAGGAATTTGCCACGGCCGGTTTCCTCAATATTATCGGCGGCTGTTGTGGTTCGACGCCCGCGCACATTGAGGCAATCGCCGCCGCGATGGCGGATGCAACGCCTCGCGTCCCGCCCACGCGTTCGCCCTACCTGCGCTTGAGCGGATTGGAACCGTTTACCCTGCGGCCCGAAACCAATTTCGTGAATGTCGGCGAACGCACCAACGTGACTGGTTCGATCAAATTCGCCCGCTTGATCAAGGCCGAGGATTACGAAGCTGCTCTCGACGTCGCTCGCGAGCAGGTCGATAATGGCGCTCAAATCATCGACATCAACATGGACGAGGGTTTGCTTGACTCGCAAGAGGTCATGGTCCGGTTTTTGAATCTCGTAGCCTCGGAACCGGATATTTCCCGGGTGCCGATCATGATCGACTCCTCGAAATGGACAATTATTGAAGCCGGATTGAAATGTGTGCAGGGCAAGGCGATTGTCAATTCGATCAGCCTGAAAGAAGGAGAAGAGGAATTCATTCGTCAAGCCCGCCTGATCCGGCGCTACGGTGCGGCGGTAATCGTGATGGCATTTGATGAACAAGGCCAGGCGGATACGAAAGCCCGCAAACTGGAGATTTGTCAACGCGCCTATCAGGTCTTGACCGAAAAAGCCGATTTTCCGCCGGAGGACATTATATTCGATCCCAATATTTTCGCGATCGGCACCGGGATTGAAGAACATAACAACTATGCGGTCGACTTCATTGAAGCCTGCGAGGCGATCCGAAAGGCCTGCCCCCACGCGAACATTAGTGGCGGTGTCAGCAATGTGTCATTCTCCTTCCGCGGTAACAATCCTGTCCGCGAGGCGATTCACTCGGTATTCCTCTATCATGCCGTCCGCTCCGGCTTGACCATGGGCATCGTCAACGCCGGACAATTGGCGGTATACGAGGATCTGCCGGACGAACTCCGCCAGCGCGTGGAAGATGTAGTCTTGAATCGACGGGCCGATGCGACCGAGCGCCTGATGGAAATTGCCGGAGACTACTCCGGCCAAGCGCGCAAGCAATTGCAGGATTTGTCCTGGCGGGAAACCTCGGTACAGGAACGATTGTCCCACGCACTGGTCCACGGGATTGCGGATTATGTGGATGCGGACACGGAGGAAGCGCGTCAGCAATATGACCGACCGATCCAAGTCATCGAAGGCCCCCTGATGGATGGCATGAAGGTGGTAGGCGATCTGTTCGGCGCGGGCAAAATGTTTCTGCCGCAGGTGGTCAAAAGCGCCCGGGTAATGAAAAAGGCCGTCGCCTATTTGATTCCCTTCATCGAGGAAGAAAAGCGGGCCTCCGCCTCTTCGCGAGCCAATGGGAAAGTCGTGATTGCCACGGTCAAAGGCGATGTGCATGACATTGGTAAGAACATCGTCGCCGTGGTGTTGCGCTGCAACAATTACGATGTCGTCGATATGGGGGTGATGGTGCCCTGCGCGAAAATTCTGGAGAAAGCGAAGGAAGAAAAGGCGGATGTGATTGGACTTAGCGGCCTGATTACGCCGTCCCTGGATGAGATGGTGCACGTGGCTTCGGAAATGAAGCGTACCGGGTTTACGATCCCGCTGCTGATTGGAGGCGCTACGACATCCAAAGTGCATACCGCGGTCAAGATTGCCCCACACTATGAGCATGGCGTGATTCATGTCACCGACGCCTCACGCGCCGTGGGCGTGGTTAGCCAACTGCTGAACGCCGAAGCCGTAAACGGGTATTTGGCTGACATTACTCAACAGTACGCGGAGATCCGTGACCGGCACAAAGGCAAGACCGCAAAAACGAACTGGCAAACGCTGGCTGGCGCCCGGGCTCAAAAGCAAGTCATCGACTGGGACCAGTACACCCCGCCGCGCCCGCACTTTTTGGGCGTCCGCGAATTTCGCGATTACTCGCTGAAGACCTTAAGCCGGTACATTGATTGGAGCCCCTTCTTTGCGACCTGGGAATTGGCTGGGCACTATCCGAAAATCCTCGATGACGAGGTCGTCGGCGCCGAAGCGCGCAAGGTCTATGAGGACGCCCAAGCAATGCTGGCCCAAGCGATTGAAGAGCAATGGTTACGCGCCCATGGCGTGATCGGGTTTTTCCCCGCCAACAGCATCAATGACGATGACATTGAAATCTATACCGACGACACGCGTACGACGGTGCGCACGGTCATTCACTGCGTGCGCCAGCAAATGATCAAACCGCCCGGACGTCCCAATATGTGTCTGGCGGATTTCGTTGCGCCGAAAGACTCCGGTGTGGCCGACTACATCGGCGGGTTTGCGGTTACCACGGGTGACGGCACCGATGCGGCAGCGGCCCGTTTCGAGGCCGATCATGACGATTACAGTAGTATCATGATCAAGGCCCTCAGCGATCGCTTGGCCGAGGCCTTCGCGGAACACATGCACGAGCGCGTGCGGCGCGAGTTTTGGGCCTATGCCCCCGACGAAACCCTGAGTAACGACGACCTGATCGCTGAAAAGTATCGCGGCATTCGACCGGCGCCCGGCTATCCCGCCTGCCCGGATCACACGGAAAAGGCCACCTTATTCGAGCTGCTGAACGCGACCGAACACACCGGATTGACGCTCACGGAAAGCTTTGCCATGTGGCCTACAGCCGCCGTGAGCGGTATGTACTTTTCTCATCCCGACTCCGCCTATTTCGGTATCGGCAAGATCAACCGGGACCAAGTCGAGGACTATGCACAACGTAAAGGGACGGACCTCGCCACCACCGAGCGTTGGCTTTCGCCGATATTAGGCTATGATCCGGCACCGACAGCCTGAACCAAGAGCGTGCCTATGCAAACCTATACCGATATCGATTGGACCACGTGGACCCCGGTAGAACGGGCTACCCTGATATTCGCCATGCGCGACGAGCAGGTGCTGCTGATCCACAAAAAGCGAGGGCTCGGCGCGGGCAAGGTCAACGGACCGGGCGGTCGTCTCGATCCCGGGGAAACCTCTGCGCAATGCGCCGTTCGCGAGATGCAGGAGGAAGTCTGCGTCACTCCGCTGAATCCGCGCTTGTGCGGCGAACTGAAATTCCAGTTTCTAGATGGACACTCGATTCACGGATTGATTTACCGCGCCGACGGGATCGACGGTGAACCGCAGGAAACCGATGAGGCCATTCCGTTCTGGTGCCCGCTCAGTGACGTGCCCTATGGACGTATGTGGATGGATGACCGGCTTTGGTTCCCATTGATGTTGAACGACCGCTACTTTACCAGCCAGTACTTGTTCGATGACGACACCATGCTCGGGTGCGAAATCATGCCCCTGCCCCACCCGCCCGCTCAGCCCCCATTCTAGCAACTCGATAGGATCATCTCGATGGATAACAAACGTGTATTGATTACTGGCGGTGCCGGCTTTCTCGGCATTAACCTGATCCGGCATTTACGCCAAAAAGGGATCACCGACATTGTCTCCCTTGACCTCGAGCCTTTCGACTATCCCGAACGCGACGAGGTGACCGCGATTCGTGGTGATATCCGCGATCGGGACGCAGTGCGCCAGGCTATGACCGGGGTGGATTGGGTCATTCACACCGCCGCCGCCTTGCCCCTCTATACGCCGGAAGATATCCGGTCCACGGATATCGACGGCACCGACAATCTACTTGCTGCGGCATGGGACGAATCGGTCGAACGGTTTGTCCACATCAGCTCCACCGCCGTGTATGGGATACCGGACCATCACCCCTTGATGGAGGATGATCCCTTGATCGGGGTTGGGCCGTATGGAGAAGCGAAAATTGCCGCGGAAGAGTGTTGTCTCGCGTACCGGCAGAAGGGCCTCTGTGTGCCTATTATCCGGCCTAAGTCCTTCATCGGCCCGGAGCGCCTGGGCGTTTTCGCCTTGCTGTATGATTGGGCCAAGGACGGCAAGAACTTTCCCATGATCGGCAGCGGCAACAATCGCTACCAGTTGCTTGATGTCGAAGACCTGTGCGAAGCCATCCATCTTTGTCTGACGCGCGAAGCGGAGCTGGTAAACGACATCTTCAATGTCGGCGCGACGGATTACGAAACCATGAAGGCCGACTATCAAGCCGTACTGGACCGCGCCGGCTTTGGAAAGCGGATCATCGGGTTTCCCGCTGCACCCGTGATCTGGACCTTGCGCTTTTTGGAGTGGTTGAAGATATCCCCGCTCTATAAATGGGTCTATGAAACCGCCTGCGAAGACTCCTTTGTGTCCACCGAAAAGATCGAAAAAGCTCTTGGCTTCTACCCGAAATACTCCAACCAAGATGCGTTGATCCGCAATTTCGAATGGTACCTGGCCCACGCCGAACACTTCGACGGTAAAGGCGGCGTCACCCATCGCGTACCGTGGAAGCAAGGCATCCTCGGCGTCATTAAGTGGTTCTTCTAATACACTGAAGCGCGGGGGGATGGATTCTCATAGACAACGCGGCCCACTTTGTTATCCTTTTTGGTCATGATACCACAATGGATTATTGAAAAGAAGCGGGACGGCGAAGCGCTTAGTCCTGAGGAACTGAAATTTTTCATCGAAGGCTATACGAAAGAATCCATTCCGGATTATCAAATGGCCGCCATGGCGATGGCCATTTACTTTCAGGGGATGACCCTGGACGAAACCGCCACCCTGACGGAACTAATGATGAATTCGGGGGACCTCGTCGACACCTCATCGATCGAGCAACCCAAAGTGGACAAACATTCCACCGGCGGTGTCGGTGATAAAGTATCACTGCTGCTCGCGCCATTGGTCGCTTGTTGCGGTGCCGCCGTTCCCATGATCTCCGGACGCGGCCTGGGCATCACCGGCGGGACCTTGGACAAGATGGAGTCCATTCCCGGCTATCGCGTCGGGCTGAGCGATAAGGAATTCGTCAGCGTGATCAAACAATGCGGCTGTTCGATGATTGGACAGACCGGGCAATTGGCCCCCGCCGATAAAAAGCTGTACGCGCTCCGTGACGTGACAGCGACGGTACCCTCGATTCCGCTCATCACCGCCAGCATCATGTCGAAGAAACTCGCCGAGGGCATTGATGGTTTGGTGATGGACGTAAAGTGGGGTAAAGGCGCCTTCATGAAGACTTACGAGGACGCGCAAACGCTGGCCAAAACCATCGTTGAAGTAGGCACCCGTATGAACAAAGGCATGGCGGCCTTGATCACGGACATGAACCAACCACTGGGCCGTGCGGCGGGTAACAGCGTGGAAGTGATTGAGTCCATGGCCGGGCTGCAAGGCAACGGCCCCGACGACCTGATGGAAGTGACCCTGGAACTCTGCGCCCGCATGCTGACGCTTGTCAACGTGGTGGACTCCCGCGAGGAAGGCCTGGCCGAGCTGCAAAAGCATATCGATTCCGGCGCCGCTTTTGAACGATTTAAACAAATGGTCGAACTGCATGGCGGTGATCCGCGGGTATTGGATGACTGGTCTAAACTGCCCACCGCCAAGATTCAATCGCCCTTCAAGGCCCCGCGCGGCGGCTATATCCAAGCGGTGAGCGCTGAACAAGTCGGCCGGGCCGTGGTGTTGATGGGGGGCGGTCGCTCGCGCACGGAAGATAGCGTTGACCATGCGGTCGGCATCACCGATATCGCCAAGATCGGTCAGGCGGTCCAGGCGGGCGATCCCCTGTTGACCATCCACGCCAACGATGAGGACAAGCTAGCGGGCGCAATCGAGCTTTTGGAAAAGGCCTTCACCTTTAGCGATGAAGCCGTCACCCCCGAGGCCTTGATTAAAGAAGTGATTCTCCCCGATTGAGACACGCGCAACCGATCGAACACGGTGCCGAGGAAAGGAATCCAGTATGAACTATGAGTTACTCGAAGAAGCCGCCCAATTTATCAGTGGCCGTTGGCCGGATGCCCGCCCTACCCATGGCCTGATTTTGGGCTCGGGCTGGAGTGAAGTCGTCGACAGTTTCGAGATCAAGGAGAGCTTGGACTATGGCGAAATTCCGGGCTTAGGCAAAGCGGGGGTGGTTGGGCATGCAGGCAAACTGGCTTGGGCCAGCAGCGCTGGCGTGGAAACGTTTATCTTTCAAGGTCGACGCCACTATTACGAGGGGGTCGGTTGGACCCCGATCGCGATCCCCATCTATATCCTCAAGAAACTTGGCGCTACCACGCTAATCCTGACCAATGCCGCTGGCGGGGCGCGCGATGCGATGACCCCGGGTGACCTGATGATCATCGCCGATCACATCAACAATTTTGGCGTCAATCCATTGGCGGGATCACATGATCCAGTCTGGGGGCCGCGGTTCCCGGATCAATCCCATGTCTACGATCCCGGCCTGCGCGAAAAACTGGCCGAAGCGGGGCGCAAGGCCGGCGTCCCATTGACCAGTGGCGTCTACCTCGCCTCTACCGGTCCAACCTACGAAACACCGGCGGAGGTTCAGGCCTACAAATCCTGGGGCGCCGATGCCGTCGGCATGTCCACGGTGCCGGAAGCCATTCTCGCCAACGCTGCCGGCTTGAAGGTAGCCGGTCTATCCTGTATCACCAATCTAGCCGCGGGCATTAGTCAGGTCGATCTCAGTCACGAAGAGGTGACCGACACCACGCAACAAACGATGCCGCGCATGAAAAAAGTGTTAACCGCTTTTTGGCAGGAGCTGGCCCATGCCGGTTAAGTCTCCCACCGAATTGATTCAGCTAGCGGCTGCCGTGGCGCAGCAGGCCTATGCCCCCTACTCCAAGTTTCATGTTGGCGCAGCGCTGGAAACGGAGGACGGCGAAGTCTTTACCGGCTGCAACGTCGAAAATGCCTCATACGGTTTGACGATTTGCGGCGAGCGTAACGCCATCTTCAATATGATCGCCTGCGGACAACGTAAAATCGTTCAGATCGCCGTGGTTGCCGCCGGCGACACACCGCCCTACCCGTGCGGCGCATGCCGCCAAGTCATCAACGAATTCGCCGACCCCGAATGTCCCATTTACGTCGCACCAACCGGTCGTCTGGATGCCTACGAAACGATGCAACTGGGCGAGTTGCTGCCAAAATCGTTCAAGCTCTGATCTGCGGCAGCTGATCAGGCGTAAACGATCTGTGATTTTCATGCGATTGTAGTTCCGCCCTTAGACGTCCGAAATTGCGGCGCCTCGCATCTGTAGAAACTGGCGATCGTGCTCGGAACATGAGCCCGCGCTTACTCCCGGCGTCGCAGAGCTCCGCCGTCCATCCAGAAAGACAACGGGTTCTGATCCGCAAGAGCGGTCACTGCAATTGAACGTGTCTGGCCATCATCCAAAGCGCCGCCAAGCGGCGCACTCCAAAGTGCGCTGAACACGCTTTTTT
>SKLK01000285.1 GCA_007123265.1 Kiritimatiellia bacterium | reverse complement strand
TGTCCGGGTCCGGGTTCGATCCAAAAGTAGTTGGTACGCGTGTACCGGTTGGTCATCGGCCAGCCGTAAAATACGATTTGTTCGTGATTCGCCTCATACAGGTAAGCGACCGACTGTCCTTGCGCGTGGACACGCAAGTCGGCATGGCTGGCTAGATCGGCCACCTGAGCCGGTGCCAACCCCAATCCATCGGCAATCGCCGAGAGACTCACGGCATACAGGTCATGATCTACGACCGGCACCTTGACGGCCGGCCCCTCGGTTGGCCCGGAAAAGACTTCCATCGGCTCCTCCAAGGGTTGGTAGGCTATCGCTCTTTTTTGCACGGGCGCTTCAAAGACAAGCTCCCACTCGCCCAACGCACGAATCACGCCACTGAGGCGCAACTCTTCGATTCGATAGCGACCCGTTTCCAATTTTACCGCAGCCGGATCGATGACCGTATAGGTTTGCCCGCTACCCGTGAACAGATCAGCCGATAACCAGCCCGTATGCAACGGCACCGTTTGACCGTCTTGAACGCGATAGACACGGAAGCCCTCGGATCCCGTTTCGACTTCGGTGGTCCAGCTAACGTGTGCGGCGTCATCCCGCCATTCGCCGCGGATATCCACAATAGCTACCCGATAGCCGTCCAAGGCGGAGGCACTAAAGCCGGTCAGGCTGATCAGGACACCGGAAATCGCTCCGACGCGATGCCACCCCAACAACTTGTTCTTTAAGATTCTAAAAGCCACCTCGGCGTCCCCCTCCGTTTCCCGCTGCTTAATACCACATAGGTATCAATAAAGCTACACAGCGACCCCCAAAAAAGTCCAGCCCGCATTCCCCACCGTTGCGGGCTGGTGGAAAACACGGGCTAGAGCGATGGTAAATTAAAGTAGCGATTAATCGATGATCGCGCGCAATTTAATGTAGACATTCTTTTCGTCGGTTGGCCATTCCTCTTCGGGCATGCTCAGGCGATACCGTGTCACACCGGCTTGATCGTCCACCCATTGCGGGGCTTTCCAACTGGGATTGGCCAACGTCCACGGGGTCATCAAATCCGTGGTCATCCAGACTTCAACCGCCAAGTCCTCGGTCACGGTACGTTGCTCCCACTCAACCGCCAGCGCGGCTTGCTGTGGGGCTTCGACCACTTGCACCGCGGGATTGTCCCCGAACGCATAGCGCTGCAAGTTGTTGGCCCCGGGGATGTCCGATGGGACCTGAGCGCCGCTGACTGTGGGATCAGCCAAATCCGCCGTGCTGAACCGTTCCCAGCGCCATTCCGCAAAAGTCTCAGCCGTAGGCGAGGAAATGCCACCCTCTCCCCCACGCAACCGCAAGGCCGGGTCGCCCAACAGGTTGTAGGTACGGATCGGTGTCGCGCTGCCGGGGACATTTTCCAGCACATACTGCCGGGTACGCTTCAATGTGGTACCCAATGTATCGGCGCCACCGACGGCATGGAGCTCATAGAACTTTGCAGCATACTGGGACGCGAAGTAGTTAAACGACACGCCGGAAGGCGAGTACACCGCCAGCGCCCCGCCATTCGGCTTCAACACCAACGCCTCGGCCAAACACCGTTGCGAGGGCAAATGGTGATCAAACCGGCCCATATAACAGGTTAGGGAGATGAACAATGGAATCGGATCGTGCGCAGGCATGGCATTCACATCCGCGACGGACAGCGCCGGCACTTCACCTTGCGGGCGTGCGATTTCCGTAATCGAGCCATGGCCGGAATAATGCAAGATCCCGCTGCTATTCGCCAGCGCGTCCTTGGTCCGCGTGTTGACCGTCCAGGAATCCTCGAGGTCCTGGGCAGCAAAGACGGCCTCGTACCGATTCGTAATCACTTCGGACAGATCGGTATTCGTGGCGAGGAAATCGCCGGCCATATCGCTCCTGCCGGAGAGCAGGAACGACTCGTCATAGGCCACCTGCGGGCCCGACATTTCATACGTTTCGAGTTTGTCAATATACGCATAGAATTGGGCCGCGTTTTGCACCGGCAAGCGACCCAATGCAAGATCAGGGATACCATCGCCATTCAAATCGGCAAAACCAGCGTCGGCGGCGCGCAAGGTGCTCCCATCGGTGCCCATCAAGGGCGGCAACCAGTTCGAGGCGGCGGTGGAAACATTCAGGTAATCGAAGTGCCCCCAGCCACCCAACAACACCATGCGCGGGCCGGTCTGCCAATGGGTATGGGCATAGACCAGCATATCCCGGATCGCATCGGGTGTGGTCAAGCCACCGGCGAATTCGTCGCAAATATCCTCAAACAAGGCCACCGCCGTTCGTAGTCCAAGCGAAGCGCGGTAATCCGCCATCGCTTGCGCCGGGGCTTCGAACGCCCGTGGCGCGATGACGAGATAATCGACGGAATTGGTGCTGGCCCGCATCCAGCCCCCGAGTCCAGCGGGAATCGGCTGCGCGACTTGTACCTGGCTGCGCTCGCGCATGGCCCAAAGCGAGTCGGCACCCACCGGCCAACTGGTATCGGCCGCGATAGATCCCGTTTCGTCAGCAATCCATACCGGCTGGAACGGATTGGTCACATCAAACACCATGGCGTTTCCGAAGCGATCAGCCGTCAAGCGTGGGTGGCCACCATCTGGCGCCAGCAGCAAGCCAGACGCCGGCTCATAATAGCGACTGTACTCGGCCCAGATATGGTGCAGTACAAACAAGCTGTTCCATTGCGCGCCCCGAATCGTCAGCGAATTGTTTGCGGAAGAGATCAGCCCCGACGCCACGTTCACATGGGCCGTATAGCTATTGAGTCCGGTAAAGGACCACTGTCCAGAAATTGAAATGCCGTTAAAATCGAATTGTACAATATGGTTGGGCTCCACCCAGCCAATGTTCCAGCCGTGCAGATTGACGCGCAACGCCGCATCGCCACCGGCATAACCTTCCAAGGAAAGGGGCAAGATGCGTTGATAGATGCTCGGGTTACCCGTATTAAAGGTGGTCCAGAAATAAAAATCGTCCGGCAGTGCCTGAAACCGGTCCATCGACAAAAATCCGTTCTGTTTGAAATAGACTTCGGCCATATGGGTCAAGTCAGATGAAACCGGCACCGGTTCCGGCGCCACCCGTTGCACATGCAAGCCCGGGCCGGGTTCAATCCAAAAATAGTTGGTTCGCGTGTAACGATTCGTGATCGGCCAGCCATAGAATACGATCTGCTCCAAAGCCGGCTCATATAAGTAGGCCACTGATTGATCGTCCCAATGGACGCGCAGCGCCTCGTCAGCAGCCATTTGCGCCACTTGACTCACCGAGAGGCCCAAACCATTGGCGATATCCGTCAGGCTCACGGCGTAGAAGTC
>SKLK01000159.1 GCA_007123265.1 Kiritimatiellia bacterium | reverse complement strand
GATACATCCGGTTATTGCGAAGAAGGGAATAGAAAAAAGCCCGCTCAAGAGCGTTCCGCGCGCAGTATGCTGTGCATTCTTGCCGATATACAAGCGCTGCATATAAGGCGGCACCAATGTTTCGCCCAGCAAAAAGGTGAGAAAAAGGGAGATGAAGGCGAGCGTTGTGAATTCGGGCCCGGGAACGGTGAAGTGCTCTGGCGGCACGACCTCACGCAATGCTTGCCAGCCACCGATTTGCTGAACCCCTAAATATAAGGTGACCGGAATCGCTATGGCCAAGGCAACGAACTGGACGATATCCGTGAAAACAATAGCGCGCATCCCACCGACGGTCGTGTACGTGATGACAATACCGCATCCGATCAGGATGCCCCATGTGTGCGGAATGCCGAGGAACACATTAAAGATGTAACCAATTCCTCCGACCTGCGCGCCAACGATACCTGCGCACAGAAGTAGTGAAAAGATACCGGTGATGACCTTGCCCACCGTCCCATAATCGTGGCGCATAATATCGCCCACAGAGATCACGTCCTGAAAACGGTCCATGCGGGGCGCGATGAAGGTCGCCACCATGATCTCCTTTAAGCTAAACCCCCAAAGCGCAACAACATTCGCCAGGCCGAAAATAAAGACTTTTTCCGCATTCCCGATGGAGAAGCCGCCGCCGATAAATGAGGCGGACAAGGTGGCAAAAATAACCAGCGATGTAAAAGATCGTCCCGCCACCGAAAACTGCTCCATGCTGCCGATATGACGGCCAGACCAGAGCCCTATGGCGAGAATAATCAGCAAATATCCGAAGATGATGATGTTATCGATCATATGAGTCCCCCTTGAGCCTTCCTCTTGTGGCGGGGAGAGAAGTACTATCCAAGGCCGATCAAGTCAACCATGATGATTGGCCATGAATCGTGCTTTAGCCATTGGAGTGCTTGAAGTACGATACACAGCAGAAATAGTCAGGAGTGAAGTATGACGATGAACGATGTGTTTTGGGCGATGGTGTTGATCACCATTTTACTGCTGGCCGGCAAGCTACTGAGGGCGAATGTGAAGCTCTTCCAGAACTTGTATCTGCCCAGCTCTATCTTAGCCGGGGGAATTGCCCTGGTTGTTGGTCCTGAAATTTTGGGTCGCATAGTGGTTGCGTTGGGCGGGGAGGACGTGCGGCTGGCAGATGGTCTATTTCCCCAAGCCCTGATGGATGTCTGGTCCCGATTGCCCAGCCTCCTCATCAATGTCGTTTTTGCCGCCCTGTTCATTGGCAAATCCATTGCGCCGCCGCGCACAATCTGGCGGGACGCCGGACCGATGGTGGTGCATGGGCAGATCATCGCCTGGGGACAATATGTAGTGGGACTGACTCTCTTTCTGCTTTTGCTCGGGCCCATCTGGGGAATCAGCCCGCTGTCCGGTGCGCTGATCGAAATCAGCTTCGAGGGCGGACACGGCACGGCTGCGGGATTGGCGGATACCTTCGCTGAATTGGGCTTCGAGAGTGGCGCCGACCTCGCCTTGGGCCTGGCCACCATCGGTGTCGTGGCCGGTGTATTGATCGGTACCGTGCTCGTCAATTGGGCGGTCCGCAAAGGGCACCTCAAAGCGCCGGGTGAATTGTCGGAAGCAGATCGCGAGCAAATGGCCGAACACGATGAGCGCGAGAAAGATGAAGTTTCAACGAGCGGCAATCGGCACATGATCGATCCGCTCTCCGTGCACCTGGGCTATATCGGTATCGCGATTGGCATCGGCTGGTTGCTGCATCAAGGCCTGATGGGACTAGAGGCGGTGACCTGGGGTGCGTCGGGTGGGCTCGAACTGATGCGCCACATTCCACTCTTCCCGCTGGCGATGATCGGCGGCGTGCTGCTCCAGTTGGGACTGGATTACTCGGGCCTCGGCCAGCGCGTGGATCGTCAATTGGTGAATCGCGTGTCAGGCACGGCCTTGGATGTGCTGATTGTATCGGCATTAGCCACTATCTCACTGGCTGCAATCGGCGCCCAATTCGGGCCGTTCATGGTACTCGCCGTCGCGGGGATCCTTTGGAATGTGGCGATGTTCATCTGGTTGGCGCCTCGTTTGTTCAAAAAACACTGGGTCCCGTATGGGCTGGCCAACTTTGGCCAGTGTATGGGCATGACCGTGATCGGCCTGCTCCTAATCCGCATGACCGATCCCCAAAACCGCACCGGCGCGATGCACAGTTTCGGCTACAAACAATTGCTATTCGAGCCGGTGGTCGGCGGGGGCCTATTCACAGCGGCATCGCTGCCGTTGATTGCACAATTCGGCCCGGTTCCGATCCTCATCTTCACATTTATTGTAATGTCGGGCTGGGTGGTCTTGGGCATCGCACAATTCGGTCTGCTTTCAAAGCCTGACTGAAGGCAGCCGCCAGATGAGTTCCAGCAAAAGCTTGAGTCGTCCAGAAAAGTCGAGCATAGAATCTCGTTACAGGTCCGCGTGGGGAACCGTATGAACCGATTTTCGATACGCGACGGTCTTGACTTTGGTCTATCGCCCTCCCTACCATGAGGGGGTGAGGCTACATACTGTAGCATGGCATGCCAACAACGAGAAACGAGGAGATCAAAATGAAAATATGGACAATCATGATGGTCGTGGTAGCGATGACCGCACAAACAGCCTTGGCTGGCTTCGGAATCGGCGTCTTCGGTTCATATTGGGATCCCAAGGATCCGGACGAATCGTTCCTCGGCGGGGGCGCCAAAGCACAATTCGGTCTCAACCCAAACCTGAAAATCGAGCTGCGGGCAAGCTGGTTAACCTTTGAAGAAGATGACGGAGGCTTTTCATTGCGCCTCAACACCCTGCCCCTTGAGGTTGGTGCGGTCTTTTCGTTGATGCCCGGGGAGACGTTTAACCCCTATGTGGGTGGAGGCATCGGCTACTACATGTTCGGTGCTGAAGTCAAAGCCGGCGGTGAATCGGAGACCTTGACAGCAGATAACGAGTTTGGCTTTTACGGGATTCTTGGCGCAGAATTTCAACTATCCGATACCATTTCCATCTTTGGCGAAGCGAAATATACAGCCGTGACGTTGAAAGAGGTCGAAGGTTTTGGAAAGGTCGACGCTAAATTGGACGGCATTGGCGCCAATCTTGGGCTCCTGTTCCGCTGGTAAATCGCGGCCACGCACGATACAAACTTATGGTCCCCGATCAATCCCAGTCACAACCGCCGGCCTGGGATGCGGGGCATCTGGCGCCGCCCAAAATTATTGACCGCCTGCTGCAGGACTCGCCCTCCTCACCTGCAGTTGGTCCGGTCAATCGGCCACCTAAGTCCAGATTGCGGGTGCCGAAATCCGGCGCGTCCAACACGCCTGATCCTGAACCGGCGCATTCGCCAGCCCCCCTGCCCGCTGCGCAACCGGAGCCACTAGACACCGCGCCTGAGTCGTCCGACGCCCCATCGGTTAACCTGTCCCAGCCCAGCCGTTCACGCTGGCTGGTGGTAACCATCGCCTTGCTGGTGATCTTGAATGTAACGCTGATTTTCTTGATTGTGCCGCTTTTCTGGCGCCACAAGGTCCACCCGCAGTCCGATCCACCCTACCCTCCAGCCGCCGGTATCGATTCCACGGAACGGGATACGACAGATGCGAGCGGTCGCCTGTCCCGCGAAGACCCGGCCCTGTACCCCGAACCCATCGATCGCTTCGCGATTCCACGCATCGAACTGGTGCGGCACGTGAGCGGGTTCGGCCAATTCGACCGGTTACCTGATATCCCCATTCTGCCGCGGCATGTGCCGCATATCTATGTCTACACCGAACTGGTCAATCCGCGCCCGGAAACACGCACCGACGAGCGCAAGGTCTATCAACTGACGAAGCGGATTGTGTTGTACCGGGAAGATATTGGCCGCTCGGAGCCATTGATGGACACCTCGGTATCCTTGATTGAGCGAGGCTTAAGCCCGCGCCGCGATTTCTATTCCTCCTACCCACTCCAGCCGACACGCCGGATTGACCCCGGTGAGTACCGGGTCTGGGTCCGGTTGACCGATCAGGTCAGCGGGCAAACGGCGGAAAAGGAGACGACCTTTACGGTCCATCCGCCCCCACCCCCGCGCGAACCGGGATCGTGAATCGCCTCGATCCGGCGTTCTTTCGCTTTAGCGTCCTTGTTTTTGCTTTACTCGACCGCCTGCACTTTCTACAACGATAGCACGTGAAAACGCGGGACGATCCCGCAGGTACCCAAGCAAGAGGAATTTACCATGCCAACGGACAACCTAGACCCTGCATCCACGTGGTATTTGCAGACCGACGACGGCGATGTGTACGGCCCCATTACCCTTGACCAACTGCAAAGCTGGGCCAGCAATTGCCGGATTGCGCCGGGCAATAAGGTCTCTCAGGACAAACAGCTCTGGACCCCGGTCGAAGAGCTAAAGGTCTTGGGAATGGACTGGATGATTGAACTCGCTAACGGCAAGACCTTTGGCCCCATTAACCGTGACGCCGCCCGGGACTTCCTCGAAAGCGGCGCCGTCAAAGCCGACGGCAAAGCCACGCACAAGACGTCTGGAGCTTCCATGACGGTTGGGGAATTGCTGACCGGCGAAGCGGAATCCAAACCGGACACCGCCCCCGCTTCCGCCCCGCCCCGCAGCAAACCCAAGATTGGCGGCTTAATGCGGGACGCAGCCCCTGCAACGACCGCTGCGGATTCCGACGCATCGGCCCGTGAACTGGAACGCGTCCGCGAAGAGTTGGCGGCTGCACAACAGCAAGCGAAGGAACAGGCGGAGGCGCTGCAAGCGGAGCACCGCCAGCGGGAAGAAGCCCTCGAAGCCCAATTGCAAGAAGCGAAACAAGCCGCCCAACGGGAACAAGAGGAACTGCAGCAGGAATTGGATCGCTTACGGCAAAGCAGCGCCCAGTCCACCGATGTGGCCGTGACGGCGGCACAACAGCAAGCGAAGGAACAGTCGGAGGCACTGCAAGCGGAGTACCGGCAGCGGGAAGAAGCCCTCGAAGCCCAATTGCAAGAAGCGAAACAAGCCGCTCAACGGCAACAAGAGGAACTGCGCCAGGAAATGGATCGTTTGCGGCAAAGTAGCGCCCACTCTGCCGATGAGGCCGTGGCGGCCGCGGAGCAGCGCATCCAGCAGTCGCAAGTGCGAATCGAAGAGTTGGAACGCGAATTGGAGACGGCAAAGGCCGAGGTTCTCGCCGTAAACACGGGCGCTGAGGCGGAACAAAATGAACAGATTCAATCGCTCACCGAGCAGAATCAACAGCTTCAACAGCAAATCGAATCGCTTCAATCCGCGGCGGACGAGGTGGAACAACTACGCAGCGAATTGACGGAGTCACGTCGTTCGGCTGAAGAACAACTGAGTGAGTGGCAAGGCAAAGTGGCTGATTTAGAGGCCCAACAAAGCGACAGCGCGGCCTCTCGCCGGATCCAGGAACTGAGCGCGCAGCGGGATGAAGCCGAAGGCCGGTTGCAAGTGACCGAGGGTGTGCTGAACGAGAAGGATCAGCAACTGGAACGGCAACGGGAGCAATTGCGCGAAGTCCAATCCGAATTGCAGCGTACCCAACGCAGCCTCGAATCCGAGGTCCAACGGTTGGAACAGGAATTGGCCACTGCAATCGAAAACCAGAAGATCGAGGAATTGGCTCAACAAGTAGCCGAAACCGAACGACTGCGCGAGGCCGCTGCGGCCAAAGAACGCATGTTGCAGAACGAAATCGACAGCTTACGCTCGCAGCAGGATGAAAGCGAGTTGCGCACCCGCGGACTGGAAGAAAAGATCACGCATTTAACCGCACAATTGCATGCGGCCCGCGACACCATTGCAGAGAAGGAAGATATCGGTCAACAGCAGCGCGAACGTGTGGCTCAGATCGAAGAGCATGCCCGCCAAACAGAACAGTTGCTCCAAGATCGTCTGCAACGTTCCGAAGCGGAAGCCCAGCGATTAGCCGACGAGGTACATACCCTGCAACTGCAGCTGGATGAGCAGGCCCGCACCGATGCGGAAATTCGTGAACAAGCGGAACAGGCCGAAGCCGAACTCGCCAGTGTACGCGCCGAGCGCGAGCGCGAGCAGGAGGATGCACAAGCGCGCGAAGAGGAAGCGACCGCTGAGATTCAACAATTGCGGGAATCCCTTCGCGAAGCCAGCACCCGGGCCGATCAGGCGCAGTGGGAGTTGGAACAGCGCGAGACAGCATGGGAAGCCGAGCGCGCCCCCCTATTGGAAGCGCAAGCGGAAGCGGGTCAGCGCATCGCCGACTTGGAGGAGCAGGTTGCCACAGCCGATCAACGCGTCGCCGAGCTCGCCGAACAGGAACGGGCGCTCGCCGCGGCAGCGGAGGAAATGAAGAAAGAGGACGCCGATCGACAAGCGCGTATGGCCCAGCTGGAAGCAGATGTGCAGCAATACAAGTCCTTGCTTGAAGATGAATGGGACCGGGCTCAGCGGCGCGACGCCGAATTGGCGCAAACCCGCAAGACCTACGGCGAGGAATTGACCCGGCGCCAAGCGTCTGAGGCGACGGTGCTCGAATTGGAAAATCAGATCCGCGATGCGCAGGAATCCATTCAGGAGTTGCAGAACCTGATTCGGGAAGAGCAGGATGCCACGGCCACCGCCCGCTCCGAAGCCGCGCGCGCCGAAGCCGAGCTGCATCGTTCGCAAGCTGAGGCCGAGGCTGCACAGACCGAATGGCAGGCGGCCCTTGACGAGGCGCGACAGGAAGCCGCCCGCATCGAACGCGAAGCGGATGAGCGCATCCATGAATACAACGCCCAATTGGAGGAGGCGCAGCAGCAACTGGATCAGGCCAGGGAGGAAGGCCAGCGCCTGGAATCGCAACTCGCACGTGCGGAAGGCGATTTGGAACAACAGCGCGAACAATTGCGCGAGGAACAAGAGGCACGCGTGCTGGATGTAGAGAATTTGCAATACCGTGTCATCCAACTGGAGCAGGAGAGCAAAGGCGCGCAAATGCGGCTGGAACAGCAACGCAAATTCTATGAGACGGAACGCGAGCAACGACGCAAACGGGAAGCGGAGCTACAAGCCCTGAAGAAGTCGCTCAGCGAAGCGCAAAGTGCGCTGCGACGGCAGGAACGCGCCATGAGCCATCAACAGAAGATGGCCGACGATGAGCTGGAACGGTTGCGACACAAAGAGGCCGTGCTGGCCAAGCGTCTGAAGCAGTTGCAGTCCGCCCGCGGACAGACCTCCGCCAAGCCTGTCCGGAGCGAGCGACCGATCGCGGAAACAGAGGCACCGGCACCTGCCGACGACGAGTCAACACCTGCAGCGCCGGACGATAGCGCAGCGTCGGGCGAGGATACGGATTCGTCATCGCCGGAAAAGGATTAATCAACCCGTAACGCAACCCGAAAGAGGAAATGCACATGGAAAGCACCAAACCCGCAGAAACGGTTATCTCGTCCGAAGTGGAAATCACCGGATCGATCAAAACCTCAGGCTCAATCCAGTTTAATGGCAAGCTGGACGGTGATCTGCAATGTGACGGCCAGACCACTATCGGCAAGAGCGCCACAATCAAAGGCAATCTAACCGTCGATTCCGTCTCCATCGAAGGAGCGGTAAACGGCAACATTACCGCCAAGGACCGGATTCAAATGCTCGCTTCAGCGCGTGTCAACGGCGATATCAAGGCCAAGCGTTTGACGGTTGAAGACGGCGTCACCTTTGTGGGCCATTCCGAGGTCAACCCGTCCGGACAACCGGCAGGGAGCAGTTCTTTTGCACCGGGCAAGCTGACGGCCAAACCCGGCGAATCCACGAAGTAATAGGATTGTGCCCCGTGCGCGCACCTCAAAGGTGGCGAACGGGATAGCCGATGTGGCCTTATGCGCGTACGCACGGTATGTCGTCCGATCGCTTTCGCTCACCCCGTCATGGAAGTCTGTGCCGGGCCTGACGCATACCGTTGGTTCGCCGACCGCCATCATTGGTTGAGTGCTGCCCATGCCTGAACGTGGCAAAACAAAGTTTGTGGACGGGCTCGTTACCTTACGGGCGACCCAGCTCCATCAGCGCGAAAAACGGTATTCCGCCAAACCCGAGGTGGATGAGGAGCTGGAGGCCAAGCGCGCCGAGGCCCGCAAGGGTACGCCCCGCAAGGCCATGAATATTGGCCGGACGGTGATGCCGACCCAAAACGACATCGTCTGTTATACCTGCCAGTTTCAATTCGTCATGCGGGGTCGCGCAGAGGTCACCCAATGCCCGAAATGCGGAGCCCGGCTCAGCCTGAAAGATGAGAAGATTACGGGAGGATTCAGTGACGAGTTGGTGACGGCAGGCAAGGTGGTATTAACCAAAAGCGCTATTCTGGACGGAGGCTCGATTACCGCGAATCACATTGTGCTCGAGGGCACCGCCAAGTCCGGTGTGCTGAAGGCCTACCGCAGTCTGGAGCTGGTGCAAGGCGCTGTGATACCTGAGGCGATGATCGATACGCGCGACTTGCGCATCGGTCCCGGCGCTTCGCATGACTTTCATTCGCCGATGAAGTTGGGTGATGTCGACGTGGCCGGTGAATTGAAGGCGGATATTGAGGCTTCGGGGCATGTTACCGTGCGGGCCACCGGGCACTTGCTGGGCCGCATTAAGACCGCGCATTTGGCGGTCGAAGAAGGTGCCGGCTTGAATGCCTATGTGGAGGCCCGGGCACCGACCCGCCCCGAAGAGGAAACCGACTCAGCAGCCGAACCGGATGTTCCGGATGATACCGATCCCCCCAACGAGGACGCTCCGGATAATGAGGCTGAAAAGACTTAGTACAGGGTGACGTCAACCGGAACAATCCGTTTACAAGTACCCGTTAATACGAGTAATCATCATGCAAAGGGGGGATAGAACGTGAATGCTGCATCCTGCATCCGCTGGATCATGCTGGTCCTATTCGTGGGAACCAGCTTCGGCTGTGCCAGCCGCAAGGCCCCCACGATTACGCCGCTCTCCGCGCGGGATCGCGAGGTGTTCTTTTCACGGGCTCAGGATGAGCGCCGCTTCTGGTTGACTCGCTACGAGTCCGATTTCGGTCCGGTCTTTACCGGTGGAAACCGGGTCCATGCCGATCGATTCGCGCGCGTTGAGTTTCAGGGACGACGCGATTCCACCGTGCCCGCCCTGGTGGTGCGGATGCGCGGCGCGCAGGAGTACACCGCGCTACTCGACACCAGTGCCCGCGCCAACTGGGTGGAATTCGGCTTGTCCGAACGGGAAGGCATCATTCCCAT
Organism: Kiritimatiellia bacterium; assembly: GCA_007123265.1. Classification (GTDB taxonomy): domain Bacteria; phylum Verrucomicrobiota; class Kiritimatiellia; order SLAD01; family SLAD01; genus SLAD01. The sequence continues at coordinate 23,700 of SKLK01000159.1, read as the reverse complement.
CGGCCCCCCGCCCCATCGACTCTTTCCCGCACATGTGCGCGATGCGGTGCCGGGCTATTTGAGCGTGGTATCGCGTCTGGTCATCAATGGTCTGCATGTCGATACCGCCTTGGTCTATGTCAAGGCCGCCCACGGTCCCCTCGACATCCTGAAACGAGACCTGAAAATGGATGTGCCGTTGATCCTTGGCGGCGACTTTATCCGGGCCTTTCATTTCGTCCAAATCGACTTTCCGAATCGAACCATCCTGTTCTCCACGACTAACCCTTATAAACCCGACGCTGAGCGCTTAATCGCGCAAGTGCCGTTGCGGGACTATTTCGGTATTTTTGTGCTTGAAGGATACATCGACGGCATGGAAACGCTGTTTGCCCTTGATAGTTTGGGCGAATTCGCGTTGGCCTCCAACCTGGACCTGCCATCCCATGCCCGACAGGTCATGATCGGCGATCTGGTGTTGAGAAACGTTGCGCACACCGATGTCGAAACCTTGGCTTTGGGAATTCCGGACTTGCCCCGAATCGGAGGCCATGTGCTCAACCGGTTCATCGTCACGTTCGACACCAGGCAACGAATCGCTTATTTTGAGCGCCCGTGATCGGTTCCTGTGGCCATGACCCCATTCCTGCATTTCAACCAGGTACGTAAGACCTATGGAGACATCCACGCGGTCGACCAGGTGGATTTGTCGATTCGCAAAGGCGAGTTCTTTTCCCTGTTGGGTCCCAGTGGCTGTGGCAAGACCACGCTGCTACGTATGGTCGCAGGCTTTGAGCGGCCCGATGTCGGCCGCATTCTGTTGGAGGGTGTCGACATTACCGATTTGCCGCCAAACCGGCGCAAGGTGAATACCATCTTTCAGAATTACGCGCTCTTCCCCCATCTCTCCGTCTGGGAAAATATCGCCTTCGGCTTGCGCGTCGCCAAACGTCCCGCCGCCGAAATCAAGTCAGCGGTCGATGCCATGATCGACTTGATCCAATTGAACGCGCACGCACGCAAAAAGCCGAGCCAGATCAGTGGTGGCCAAAAACAACGGGTCGCCATTGCGCGGGCCTTGATCAACCAGCCGGACGTGCTGCTTCTGGACGAGCCATTGGCGGCCTTGGACTTGAAATTGCGCCAACGGATGTTGCTGGAGCTGGATCAAATTCATGATCAAGTGGGTATTACCTTTGTCTATGTCACCCATGATCAAGGCGAGGCCATGAGTTTGAGTGACCGGATCGCGGTAATGAATCATGGCCGGATTGAGCAACTGGGCGCACCGGCAGAGATCTATGAGACCCCGAACAGCAGTTTCGTGGCGGCGTTCATTGGCGATTCCAACTTTTTTGACGGGGTGGTGACCGAATTGATCGAACCCGACTATTGCCGGCTTCGCATTGATGGCTTTCCCGATGTCATGTGTTACAACGATAAGCGCAAACAACGGGGTGACCTGGTGCATTTGAGCGTTCGCCCGGAGAAATTCCGCCTCTCGCTGGATCCCCCCCCGAACGAAGCACGCGCCAACTGTGTGCGGGGCCGCGTGGCGGAAGTCGTATACCTTGGCGCACAAACCAAGTTCCTCGTACATGTACAGGAGTACCGCCTTGCGATCACGCAACAGCACAGCCGGTTTCTGCTCGACCAAAAGCCGATTCGCTGGGAGGACGAGGTCTGGATTTGGTGGCATGCCGATGACGGGTATATGCTGGATCGCTATAGTCAAACCGATGAGGAACTACTGGAGATGCCCGCCGGATGAGCAGCCATGACCACCCCGGGGCGCGGCGACAAACGGTCGCTGAGTGGCTGTTGACCGCCGCACCGTTTACCTGGCTGTTTATCCTGTTCGTCATTCCCACCGCGCTGGTCTTCGCCATCGCGTTCAAGCCATCGGATCCTTGGGGCGGCGTCGGCGCCGGATGGACCCTCGAAACAGTGCGCAGCCTCCGTAACCCGAACTATCCGGCTATCATTTGGCGAACCCTTTGGATCAGCGCGGTGACCACGGTTTCCTGCATCGCGCTGGCGCTCCCATGCGGTTACTACATTGCCCGCGCACCCTATCGCTGGCGACGGCTTTTGGTGTTATTGACCGTGATCCCGTTTTGGACCAGTTTCCTAATTCGGATATTTGCTTGGAAAGTGCTTTTGCACCCCGACGGCTATGTGAAACGGGCCCTCGTTTTCCTGCGACTGGCCGACGCCGATGCCATCCTGCTCTACCATGCCGGGACCGTTTTGCTGGTGATGATTTATACGCTGCTCCCATTTGCGATCCTGCCCATTTATGCGGCAGCCGAACGATTCGATTTCCGGCTGGTCGAGGCCGCCCGGGATTTGGGTGCCAGCCGCTGGCGGGCGTTCCGGCAAATCTTTCTACCTGGTATCCGGCGCGGACTGTTGACAGCGGTCTTGATGGTCCTGATTCCCTCATTGGGAATGTATATCATTCCCGACATTGTCGGCGGGACACGCAGCGAAATGATCGGCAACAAGATTGCCCAGCGCACGTTTGTGGATCGTAACCTGCCGCATGCCAGCGCCCTTTCGGCCAGTTTGACCTTGGCCGTTATGGCTCCCATGCTGTGGGTGCTGTACATGCAGGGCCGACGCCGCGGGGAGACGCGACCATGAAGCGTAGCCGGATTCCGCTCTACACCACGTGGGCCGTGCTGATCTTTTTCTATCTGCCGATCGGCGTCTTGATCCTGCACTCCTTTAACGCGTCCCGATTCAGCAGTTCGTGGGAAGGGTTTTCCTGGCGCTGGTACATCCGCCTGTTTGCCGAGCGCGATATCTGGTTCGCGCTCCAGAACACCGTGATCGTCGCCCTTAGCTCGACCATCGTGTCGATGGTGCTGGGCTCCATCGCCGCATACGCGCTCCATCGCTACCATACCCGTTTACAACGGGTGCACTACACGTTAATCTATACTCCGCTTGTCGTACCCGACATTCTCATGGGCATCAGCCTGCTCTTGTTCTTTGTCGGCATCGGTATGCAACTGGGCTTGATCACGATTTTTCTGGCCCATACCTCCTTCTGTGTCAGCTACGTGGCCATGGTGGTGCTGGCGCGTTTGCAGGATTTCGACGACTCCATTCTGGAAGCCGCACGCGACTTGGGCGCCACCTGGTGGACCACCACGTGGCGGGTCCTGCTCCCCCTGCTGGCGCCCGGCATCGCGGCCGGCGGCTTATTGGCGTTCACGTTATCGATTGATGATTTCGTCATCACCTTTTTCGTCACCGGCCCCGGCGCCACCACGTTGCCCATTCAGATCTACAGCATGATCAAGCACGGCTCCCCGCCACTCATAAATGCCTTGTCGACGCTCTTGCTGGTGGTTACTTTCTTGATTGTTTGGCTGGTACAGCACTTAACGCAGGAGGAACATCGTCATGAAGTGGATTAAACGCTGGGCAGGCTTGCTGCTATTGGTGGTCTTGGTGACCGGTTGCGGCCGGGACCGACAAACGCTCTACATTTACAACTGGGCCGATTATATCAAGCCGGGATTGATTCGCGAGTTCGAGCGTGAATTCGATTGCCGCGTGGTGCTCGACACGTTCGACAGCAACGAAAGCATGTTTGCGCGCTTGCGGGCCGGCGCCCGCGGCTACGACGTGATCTTTCCCAGTAGCTACATGGTCCAGATCATGCAACAACACAATATGCTGTTGCCCCTCGACCTTAGCTTGATTCCGAATATCGATTATCTCGATCCGGACTATATCGGATTAAGCGCCGATCCCACGCTGGCCTACTCCATTCCCTACATGTTGAGTAATGCCGGGCTGGCCTACCGCGCGGATCTGGTCACGGATGTGGTCCCGTCCTGGTCCATGTTAAGCCGATCCGACCTGCGCGGGCGCATGACCATGTTGGACGACATGCGCGAAACCATCGGCGCGGCGCTCAAATACCTGGGCTACAGCCTGAACACCCGTAACGAGCAGGAACTCGAAGCGGCCCGCGACCAAGTGATTGAGTGGAAACGAAATTTGGCGAAATTCGAGAACGAGCAATACAAGAACGGCATCGCATCCGGCGAGTTCCTGCTGGTACACGGATACAATGGCGACATCATGCAAGTGATGGAGGAAAATGATCAGGTGGTCTATCTGATCCCGGAGGAAGGCGTATCGATTGCCTTGGACGAAATGGTCATCCCTCAAGGCGCTCGACAAGTGGAACTAGCCCACCACTTCATCAACTTTTTGCATCGTCCGGAAGTGGCTGCGGCCAATACGGAATATGTGTATTTCCTCGCCCCGAATGTGGGCGCGTATGAGTTGATTGACGAAGAGATATTGAATGATCCGGCGATCAATTTGGCACCTGAAATCCGTGCCCGTAGTGAGGTGATCGAGGATTTGGGAGAGCACAACGCCTTGTACATCCGGATCTGGGACCAAATAAAGGCCGCCAATTGATATCCAGAGCGGGGTCGGCCTAGGGTGGCAGGCCCCGCAAGAGCGGATCGTCCGGATACCGCTCGCGCAACCATTCGGCATCCGTGCGCACTGCGGACCAATGGCCGGTTTGCCGGTGAAGCTGTATACGGAGCCGACGCGCAGGTAGATGGTAGGGGTCCAAGCGCAAGGCTTCATCCAGATGCGCCAAGGCGGCGACGCCATCCCCTTGCTGATAGCGAATCATCGCCAAGGTCGCGTGTACGGGGGGGAAGGATGGGCGTATGGCCAAGGCTTGCTCCATCAAGCGGGCGGCCTCTGCCAGTTCCCCGCGCTGGCCGTGTATCAACGCTTGATTAATCAACGGCGTAAGATCATACGGGTTTAGTTGCTGCGCTTGCTGATAATGGTGTAGCGCCCGATCCACGTCGCCCGCCTGCCGGGCCAGTAGGCCCACCCACGTATGCGCACGAGCACTGCGCGGTTGGTCTTTGACCGTCTGGTGCCAGAGCGTGTGATCGCTGGCAAACACCGGGACGCGCAGTATCGTCCACACCAACAGTAGGGTTAGATAGATGATACGCCCCCACATCCAACGCCGAACGTGGCCCTGTCCCTGCCAGCCCAGCATCAACCAAATGGCGAAACCCAGCACCATCGGCGGCATATAGCGTTCCGCCACTGGATTCAACAGGGGGACAAGATTTGAGACTGGCGCGAATCCAAGTAGGGTCAAGCCCAATCCAAAACGACGCCAGACCTGTTCCCGGTCCGTCCGCCACCAAAAGGCCACCGTGAGCAACCCCACCGCCAGCCCGATCCATAAGCGGAAATCCATCAACTGGGTGACCGGGGGCACCACGTGATCCACCAACAACCCGACCGGCCACACCAACAGCCACAGGTAATGCGCCCATAGCCAAGGCATGGTCAGGAAATTGGTCGGCGGCAACAGCGAGCGGCCATTCCACTCCGCGCCCAACGCTTGCCACGATGAGGGTACCGCTGCGTCCGCACCCACGCGCATGCACAAGCCCCAAAAGCCGGCAATCAGTAGCAGGGTCACGCCGCTCCACCCCATCATCTGCCTAAGCGACCCTCGTGTACGGGGAAATATCCACCACATCAGCCAAACACTGGCGAGGGCGATGACACCGGATTCCTTCGCCAGGACCGCCGCCAAAGCCGAGAAACTAGCCAATGCCAGTCGAAACGCCGTACCGAGCGATCGACCGGTGGCAGCCGGAAACACCGTATGCAGCGTCATCAACAAGAAGAAGACGACAATTAGATCAGGCCGAAACGCCGGTACTTGAACCGCTTCGACCATGGCCGGATGCCATACCACACACAGGGCCGCTAGGAAAACGGCCGACGGATGGGGCCGGGATGCGGGCGCGTACCGGCTCAATCGAATCAATAGCGTAAACAAGAGAATCCCGTTGAGGGCATGAAGCAGGTAGTTTGTTAAATGCCATCCAATCGGGTTAAGCCCCCACCACGTGCGATCCAGCAAGTGCGACAACAACGTCAACGGACGGCGCCCGTTGATCAGGGTCGGGTCACTTAACGTGCGTAACGAAAATAAGTCCGCCCACCGCTGTTCAGAGGTCAAAAAGGCGTTATCGACGATTTGCCCATGGTCATCGTAGACAAACGCAAACGAACGCCCCTGCCAATAGGGCGCTACGCCCAATACGAACAACAAGCAAACGCTCGCCCACCACACCTTGGGAGGTATCGGCGTTTCAGCGCCGGTCATGCGTAGCCCATCTTTCGTAACATCCAGAAATTGCGGGCCCAATCCTTTTCACATTTAACCCAAAGCTGAAGTTTAACAGGCACCTCGTAGAGCTCGGTCAACTCCGCCTCGGCTTCGCGACAGACCTGTTTCAGCAAGCGGCCCTTCTGTCCGAGCACAATCCCTTTTTGCGAGTTACGGTTCACATAGACCGTGCCCTGCACCGACCATTTGGCGGGCGACTCATTAATCGTATCGATCCAAATCGCAATCGCATGCGGCAACTCATCGTTCAGCCGCGTCACATACTTTTCCCGAATCGTATCGGCAATGGCCAACTTGCGGGGGTAATCGGTCAAGACATCCGCTGGAAACAGCAGCGGTCCGATGGGCATCGAGTCGATCAAGTCCGTGACCAGATCCTCCACACCCGTGCCCGCCTTAGCGGAAATAGATCGCCAGCGCACGTCCCGCGTCCGCTCTTTTTCCGTCTGCAAGCGGTCCCAACACTCCTCATAGGCCTTTACCTGATTCGCAGGAAGATCCGCTTTATTGCATAGGATCCAAACGGCGGCCTCCATATCCGGTCGGAGCAATCGCCGCATCCACCCCTCATCCTCCTCGCGGGGCGGACGGCTTCCGTCCACCACCAACAGGATGGCGTCCACCCCCTCCGCCGCTTGACGCGCCATTCGGTTCATCATCCGGCCCAAATCATATTGGGCGCGATGCACGCCAGGGGTATCCATAAAGACCAACTGCCCCCTGGGTTCCGTCAAAATCGCCCGCACCACGTTCCGGGTCGTTTGTACGACGGGGCTGACGATGGTGACTTTTTCCCCCACCATGGCATTGACCAATGTGGATTTACCCACATTAGCCGCCCCCACCACTGCCAAGACCCCCGCCCGCGTTGCGTCGGACGTTGCCGCTGTTGATTCCGTGTCCATGCGTCCAGTCTAGCAGACCGGTTGGAATTGGCGACGGAAAAGCAGCTCCGGCTCGTTTGACAGAATCATTCACCATAGGCACTATGAGGGCGAAAGCTGAATTCATGACCGCACCGACGCCGCCACAGGACCACATTGACCTCGCCTTTCTTCCGTGGAATCGCCCGATTCTGCATCAGGTCTGCGAGTGGCTACTTCCCAGCATTGATGCGGGGACCATGGACCTGTCCGACACGTTGGTGATCGTCCCGACCAAACAGACTGGCCGACGCTTGCGTGAGGCGCTGGCGCTGCGTTGTGCGCAAGCCGATGCGGCCTTGCTGCCGCCCCGCGTGCAGGAGCCACTTTTCTTCCGTTCGACGACTACCAGCGCCCGGCGGACAGCCGGTCCCCTGCTTTCGCGATCGGTATGGACGACGATGTTGCGGACCCTATCACTCGGCGACTATGCACACCTTTTCCCCGTGGCTCCGCCACAGCAAGACTTGAATTGGGCCACGCGCACGGTTGAGCCAATCCAGCAGTTGCGCAACACCTTGGGCGAGGCGGGCTGGCTAATCCAGGACATCGTCGCAAACTTTTCGGAGGTACTCGAAGAGCCGGACCGCTGGCGTGATTTGGCCAAGCTGGAACAGGCGTACCTGCGTTTTCTCGAAAGCGCTGCTATTCAAGACCGATCGGCCCGCCTCATCGAACAAGCCCGGCAACCGACGCTTCCCGATATGATCCAGCGGATCGTCGTCGCGGGCGTTCCAGATCCCAGCCCGCTGATGACGCAGGCCCTGACTGCACTGGCAGGCACGCTGCCGATTACGTTGCTGATTCATGCCCCGCCCAGCGAGGCGCATCGATTTGATGCGTGGGGGCGCCCTATTCCTGAGCAGTGGGTGGATGCGCCGATTCATATCCGCGATCCGGCGCAAAACCTGCATCTTGGCGCCTCGCCAGCCCATCAAGCCGAGCTAACGTTGAACCTGATCGCAGCCGAAACGGAGTCGATCGGACCATCCGATCTGGCTATTGGCGTACCCGATAGCGAAGTGGCCCCGTACGTCGACGAGATTCTTGCGCGACACGGTCTGATTAGCTTTAACCCATCCGGGTCGCCCCTGTCCCAGCACCGTGTCCTGCAAGCACTTGATTGTGTCCGCCAATGGTGGACCGCACCGACCTATCAAACCTTCAGTCAAGTATTGCGGCACCCAGACCTATTGCGAAAAGTGGCCCGCGAACATGAAGCTGCGCCACTGTTAGCGGAATTGGACCGGCTCCAAAACCGCTATGTGCCCGTTACATGGACGGACGTGCAGCGACTCTGCGCCCAGGAACCGGACTCCATTATCCAACACGTGCTCCCCCTATTCGCTCGTCTCGATGAATGGCGATCCACCGATCAATCGGCAGCGGCGCATATTGCGGACCTGCTGCAATGGATTTATGCAGACGAATGGATCGATCCGCAGGAACCCGATGGGGATGTTTTCCGGCAAGTTGCCCAGGCCATCCAACACGCCCTCGATGAACTCGCGGAGCCCCTCTTTGCGAGGCTGGAACTCACGTTACCGGATACGTTGTCCCTGATTTTACATCAATTGAGCCACGGCGCCTTCTATACCGAGCGACAGCAGGCGCAAGTGGATTTGGATGGGTGGCTGGAGTTGCCGTGGAACGATGCGCGCATGTTGATTGTCACAGGGATGAATGATGGCTTTGTGCCTGACAGCCGCCTTGGCGATTTGTTTTTGCCCGACAGCCTGCTGCAGCGACTGGGCCTGCGATCAGACCGCGATCGACTGGCTCGGGACGCCTATCTGATGACCACCATGGTTGAGTCCCGGTCCGAAACAGGACGCGCGTGCTTCATTACTGGCGCCGTTAGCCGGGCCGGCGATCCCTTGCGCCCCTCACGACTGCTTTTTCAATGTCCGGACGACGAGCTGGTGGATCGCGCCATACAATTGTTCGCGGATATCCCTCCGCGCGCGCAATATGCGCATGCCGCGCCCAGCTTCCAGCTCGATACCGCCCAAACTGGACCATTACGCATTCCGGACACCTTGGGGATCACAGCTTTTAGGAGCTTCCTGCAATGCCCGTATCGGTTTTATCTTTCCTATGTCCTGCGCATGCAGACGATCAACGATGACAAACAGGAATGGGACGCCCTCGACTTTGGATCCCTGATTCATGAGGCCCTAAACGAACTCCGCACGCTGCCGACGTCCACGCCTTTCGATGACGTGCAGGCCCGGATCATGGACCGCGCCCACGCGTGGGTTATGGAACGTCACGGTCACACCCCTACCCTACCTATTCAGATTCAGTTCCGCGCGGCGCAGGAGCGCTTGCGCGCGGCGCTGCATCAACATGGCCTGCTGTGTGACGAGGGCTGGGAACCGCGTCATTTTGAGCTGGCCCTGGAAATGCCACTGAACGGTATGCGAATCAAGGGCCGCATCGACCGGGTAGACTTTCACCCCGCGACCCAGCGCTGGCGGATCATCGATTACAAGACGCGGGATCAAGTGGACACGCCGTCCGCCGCACATTGGAACACGCGTAGGGAAGACACCGCCACCTACGCGCATGTCCCCACCGAAATCAGCGAAAGCAAGTCGGCGAAGCAATGGAGCGACCTGCAACTTCCCCTGTATGCCCTGCTCTTTCAACATCATTTCCAACAGCCAGTCGATGAAGTCGCCTACCTGCTGCTGCCGCGCGCGGTCAGCGACACGCAACTCTCGGTCTGGGAGCACTTCAACCCGGCGCTACTCGAATCGGCGCAAGCATGTGCTGCCGGTGTCATTGCGGATATTCAGGCCGGACGTTTCTGGCCTCCGGCTGAATCGATTCCGTACGATGCGTTTGAAACGATGTTCCCCTTCGCCACGTCACAGTGCGTACGCCCCTTCCCTCCGTCCACCGCCACGGGAGAACGCCATGCCGCCGTTGATTGAACACGAGGCGATTCTGGCGTCGGCCGGTTCCGGCAAGACGTTTCAATTGGCGCATCGGTATATCCGGCTGCTGGCACATGGAGTGGAGCCACAGCGCATCATCGCCATCACCTTTTCCCGTAAAGCTGCCGGCGAGATTTTTACCGCCATCGTGCGCCAATTAACCACTGCCTGCCAGTCGTCCGCTGCCGCCCGGGATACCGGCGAACGGATTGGCTTACCCGCGTTCACCGTCAGCGACTTTCGCACTATCCTGCGCCGGTTTCTCAGCCAACTTCAACAATTACATATCTCGACGATTGACAGTTTTACCATTGGTATTCTGCGGGCGTTCCCCTTGGAATTGGGTCTATCACCGGAATTTAGCGTTACCAATAATGAGAGCACCGAAGCCGTTCAAGCGCGGCTGCGCGCGCTGCAACGCTTGTTTTCGGATCTACGCGAATCGGATCAAGTTGATGAGCTGCTTGAGGCGTTTAAGCAAGCGACCTTTGGCCAGGAAACCAAGTCCTTCACGCGCATCTTTGATGAGTTCATTGCCGAATACCAGCAGTTGTTCAAACAGTTACCCGACGCCGATGCCTGGGGCAATCCCCGCCGTATTTGGACGGAGGAACATGCGGGTTGGCTTGCCCCGCCGCCGGATATGGAGGCCGCCGTGGCTTGCCTCCGCGAAGATCTGGAACGGGGCGATTGGGACGCCTATGCGCAGGGGAAATGGACCGATTTTCTCGATGCCTTGAGCCAATGGCGCCCCGGCATGCCGTGGAAACAAATTGCCTATTTGGCCGATCGACTGATTTTCGCCGTAGCCTCTCAACCCGATAATGAGGCGTCGATTGCGCTAAAGCTCAACCGGACCACCTACCAGCGCTCGGGCCGGGAAGCCAGCGCCATGCGCACCGTGGTCCAGCACCTGATGTCCTCGTCGCTGCGCGCGGCTCTGGCCAGCACCGCCGGGATCTACCATCTACTGGCCCGGTTTGATGATCTATACGATCAATCCACCCGACGCCCCGGCTTGCTGACCTTCAACGATGCCCAGTACCTGATGGCCCATGGCGAGCAACGCTTTTCGCGCAGCAGCGACGACCCAACCCGGCTGCAAATCGATTTTCGCTTGGACAATCAACTGGATCACTGGTTGATGGACGAATTCCAGGATACCAGCGACCTGCAATGGTCGGTGTTGAAGAATCTGGCGGACGAGGTGGTTCAAGATGCCACCGGCACGCGGAGCTTCTTTTTTGTCGGCGATGTCAAACAAGCGATCTACGCGTGGCGCGGGGGCAACCACCAGCTGTTCGGTCAACTACTGGACACCTATGGCCCGCGCATCCATCAGCGGCAGTTGCATACGTCCTATCGATCTTCCCCGCCCGTTTTGGAGGTGGTGAACCGCGTGTTCGATCAACTCCCGGTTGGCGCCGACGCGCTGCCGCAAGAAGTCGTTGACCAATGGCGACGCTATTGGGCGCCCCACCAGTGTCCGCCGGAACGCGCGAATCGTGGGGGCTACGCCACTTTAATCGAAGCCGGCCAGGATCGAAACGACCGGGACGCGCTCTATCAGGTGTGTGCGAATCTGCTGACCGAGATCGCCCCGCTGGAGCGCGGACTAACGACCGCCATTCTGGTCCGCTCGAACAATACAGCCGCGGTCATCGCTAATTTCCTGCGAGCCCGGCTTCCACACACACCCATTGCCCTCGACGGCGAATCGAACCTGGCGGACAACACCGTCGTCGCTGTGCTGCTGGCCCTGATTCACTATGCCCTGCATCCGGGCGACACCATGGCCTTACATCATCTGCGCATGAGTCCGCTGCACGATCCAGAGGCTGATACGGCTTGGTCAGCCCCAGCCCTGCTGGCGCAATGGTACCGGCAAGGCGCACACGATTTTCTCGCCGAATGGGGCGATCGGTTGCGCGAAGCCTGCCCCCTCGACCGTTTTGGTGCGCAACGCTTGCAAGCGCTGCTGGAAGCGGCGCGGGAATTCGAGCGCAACGGACAGCAACGCCCGGAAGCCTTCCTACTCTTCGCCCGCAATTATACCTTGCCGGAACCAACGTCTGATGCAGCCGTCCGTGTGATGACCGTTCACAAGTCCAAAGGGCTGGGCTTTGACATCGTGTTGCTGCCCGAACTGGTCTCTCACAGGGGCATGAATAGTGACAGCGACGTGACCATTCATCTGGCACGCGATGCGCAGGGCACCCCCAAATGGGCGCTGCGCTGGCCCGACAAGATCATTCGCGAGCATGACCCCGTCCTTGCACAAGAAACCCACGAACAACGTGTTGCCAACAGTTTTGAGCAGGTATGTAACCTATATGTCGCGTTAACCCGCGCCAAATCGGGGCTTTACATGATTGTGCCGCCATTACCCAAAAGCGGGTCCAAATCACTGACACCCGCCAACCTACTGCGCCAGCAACTGCCGGCCGATGCCGACCACACGCCCGCCGGGGACACCAACGAAACGGCTACGCATGGCACCATACTCTATGAAACCGGGGACCCGGAGTGGTTTTCCGCACATGCACCCCAAGTACAACGAATGCCTCCAATCGAGGAGCCGATCTCCCCGCGCTTCTGCCAACGCCCATCCTTGCGCAGACGCCTATTGCGGGTGTCGCCATCCATGCGTTCCGAAGCGCCGCGACCAGCCGCTCTGCTGTTCGCGCCAAAAGTCAATCGCAGCCTTGATTTAGGAACCCATGTGCACGCTCTGTTCGAACAGGTGGAATGGAGCGAAACCACTACGCCGGAACAAGCGATCGACCGCTGGCAAGTGGCGCATGAAATCGATGACCCGGAAGCCGTGGCGCATTTTCAAGCAGCCTATGCCTCGCAGTCATTTCAAGCGGCGCTGGCTAAGCCGACGGCGGCCGCGACGGTTTGGCGGGAACGAATGTTTGAAGCCGTCATCGATGGCGAATGGATCACGGGGATGTTTGACCGCGTGGTGATTGAGTACGATGCTGACGGGAAGGTCCGTGCCGCCCGGATTCAGGATTTTAAGACCAACGACGTACCACCGGATGGCTGGGACGATGTGGTTAATCATTATCGACCACAACTGCGGCTGTACGCCCGCGCACTGGCGAAGTTGCTGCGTTTTCCCGCTGCAGACATCGAATGCGTACTGCTCTTTACCCGTGCCCACCGCATCGTTATTGTGCCCTCCTAGGTTCAAACCCCGCCACGCCAACACAGGCCCGCGCGTCCGCTCGCGGCTCGGCGGGACGCCTCGCCCTACCGATCCGGTCACGCGAAGGTGGGGCGAATCCTCCCGCCTTCGCCCGAACGCTGCGCGTCGGGACTACGGCGTGGCAAGCCGGATGAGCCGTGCGAAAGAAATGATCGCGGTCCGAACATAAACCCGCGCTTCCTCCCGGCGTCGCGGAGCTCCGCCCTCCATCCAGAAAGACAACGGGTTTTGATCCACAAGAGCGTTCACTGCAATTAGACGTGTCTGACCATCATCCAAAGCGCCGCCGAGCGGCGCACTCCAAAGGCGCTTAACCCATTCTTTTGGACTGCGGCACTGTGCGCCGCTTTGGACTTTCCTTGCGTTTCTCCCCTGGCAAGAAGACCTAGACTCGATTCCGTCTCACCCTTCCTCATGCGTGCGCGTCATATCCTTTTCAATTTCACTGCATCTGGTATGGTACCCCTCGTCCATAAAAGCAGAGAGAGTGAGTGCATGAAAGAGCAGTACCCGTTTAGCGAAATCGAAACCAAGTGGCAGGCCTACTGGGAGACGAATGGTTTATTCAAAACCGACACCGCCTCCGCCGATGACAAGTACTATTGCCTGATGATGTTCCCCTACCCGTCCGGCACCTTGCATGTGGGGCATGGGCGCAACTACATCATCGGCGACGCCGTCGCCCGATATAAAAAAATGCGCGGGCTGCGCGTGCTGACCCCCATGGGCTGGGACGCCTTCGGTTTGCCGGCCGAAAATGCGGCGATCAAAACAGGAACCCCCCCGCGGGAAAGTACGCTGAACAACATTGCGATCATGAAACAACAACTCCAGGCATGGGGCTGTTGCTATGACTGGGACCGCGAGGTCACCTCCTGCATGCCGGATTATTATAAGTGGACGCAATGGCTGTTCCTGAAACTGTATAAACGCGGGCTGGCGTACAAGAAGGAGGCGGCGGTCAATTGGGATCCCGTCGATCAAACGGTGCTGGCCAACGAACAGGTGTTGCCGGATGGAACGGCGGAACGTTCGGGGGCCAAGGTCGAGAAGAAGATGTTATCGCAGTGGTTTTTCAAGATCACAGACTATGCCCAGCGGTTATTGGATGATTTGGCAAAGTTGGACGGCTGGCCCGAACGGGTTAAATCGATGCAGGAAAACTGGATCGGCCGCAGCGAAGGCGCCCGTGTACAATTCAAATTGATCCCCCGCCCGGACGGTCGTGCCGATGACGAGACACTCGTTCCGTGCTTCACCACCCGTGTAGACACGATCTACGGCTGTACCTATATGGTGTTGGCGCCCGAGTATCCACAACTGGATCAGCTCGTTGACGGCCTGCCCGAGGCGGAGGACGTTCGCGCCTTCGTCCAACGTGCGGGCCACCTGAGCGCGATTGAACGGACCACGGAAGGAGATAAAAACGGCGTTTTCACCGGCCGGCATGTGGAGAATCCCTATACCGGGGAGCAAATCCCGCTTTGGGTCGGCGACTATGTGCTGATGGAATACGGCACCGGCGCAGTGATGGCGGTACCAGCCCATGACACGCGGGACTGGGCCTTCGCACGCAAGTATGACTTACCGATTCGCCTTTCGATTCAGAACCCTGAGCAGTCGCTGCAGCTGGACCGTATGGAAGAGGCCTATACAGAAGACGGTATAGTGGTGGATTCGGCTCACTTTTCCGGTCTGCCCAACCGGGAAGCCATCCCTCAAATGGCGGCCTACGCTGAGGCGCAGGGCTTCGGCGGACCGGTGATTCAATATCGCCTGCGCGACTGGCTGATTAGCCGACAACGCTATTGGGGTGCGCCGATCCCAATGATCTACTGCGATGCCTGCGGCATGGTGCCGGTGCCCGAATCGGATTTGCCGGTGCTGTTGCCGGAGAACGTGGAGTTTAAACCCTCGGGTGAATCGCCGTTAAAACGGTGTGCCTCGTTCATCGAAACCACCTGCCCGAAATGTGGCAAACCCGCGCGCCGGGAAAGCGACACGATGGATACCTTCGTGGATTCGAGCTGGTACTTCTTCCGCTATCTATCGGCGCGTGATGACGAACAAGCCATTGATTCGGTCCAATGCAATAACTGGTTGCCGGTGGACCAATATATCGGCGGTATTGAACATGCCATTCTGCATTTGATGTACGCCCGCTTCTTTACCAAGGCGATCCATGATATGGGCCTGATATCGTTTGAAGAGCCCTTTGCCCAACTCTTTACCCAGGGTATGATCACCAAGCGCAGCGACATGGACGGACAACTTTACAAAATGTCCAAGTCCAAGGGAAACGTCGTCAGCCCGGAAGCCTTAATCCAGCAATACGGCGCTGACACGGTCCGTCTGTATACCTTGTTTATCGGGCCGCCGGAGAAAGAGGCGGAGTGGAACGATGCCGGTGTCGAGGGCGCCTACCGTTTTCTGCGCCGGATTTGGCGCCGCGTGTTCGAACATCGCGATCTCTTGCGGGAGGCCGCCGAATTGACGCCTAATCTGGACGGGATGGAACCACCGGAACGCGACTTGTACCGGAAACTGCATGAATCCATTCAACGAATCACCCGGGATTTGGAAGGTGACTTCCACTTCAACACGGCCATCGCGCAGATCATGGAGCTGATGAATGCGGTGGACGATCTGGCGATATCCGCCGACTCCTCCCCGTCCGCGCGGGCGGTGTTCCGGGAAACGATGGAGTCGGTGGTGCTGCTGATTTCACCTTTCGCGCCGCATATTGCCGAGGAATTGTGGCAGGAACTGGGGCACCCGCCCAGCATTCTTCAAACCCCGTGGCCGACGGTGAATGAGGCGGCCTTGTATCGCGATGAAATTGAGATGGTACTGCAAGTAAACGGCAAAGTGCGCGGACGCATCATGGTCGGCGCCGAGGCGGATCAAGCCTTGATCGAGTCCGAGGCGCTTGCCAATCCGCAGGTGCAAAAATGGATCGAAGGGCGGACGGTGCGAAAAGTAATTGTGGTCCCTGGCCGCCTGGTCAATTTGGCGGTCTCCTGATATGAACAAGGATCCGCTATCCACCCATTGGGCGTGGCGCTGGTGGTTGTACCTCACCCGCGAAGAACGACGCATGCTGCTGATCATTCTGCTAATCGCCTTGATCGGCCTTACTGCGCGATACCTTTACCTGCGACAGCAATCGCCGGATCCCATCCCCGCCGAGGCCATTCACCCCAGCGCACAGTAATCAGCCGTCGGGCACGGTCAACGCGCCGGTAGCGGGTGCACGGGGCTTACGCGGCCAAGCCCGCAGGACGGCCTGCACGAGGGTCGCCAGCGGAATCGCAAAAAACACGCCCCAAAACCCCCAAATGCCGCCGAAGAAAAGTACGGCGACAATGATTGCCACGGGATGTAAGTTAACGACACCGGACAGCAACAAGGGGGCCAACAAATTGCCGTCCAATAACTGAATCACGAGATAGGCGCCGATAATGTAGAAAAAGTCGGGTGATAGGCCGAATTGGAAATAGCCCATCAAGGCCACCGGCAACGTCATCACCGTTGCACCGATGTACGGGATCAATACCGACAAACCGACAAAAAACCCGATTAGCATGGCGAAGTCCAGACCGAGATAGGTGAAGGTGGCGGTCGTCACCACCCAGACGATGAGGATTTCCCAGAATTTACCGCGCACGTAGTTGCCGATTTGACGGTCGACCTCATGCCAGACTTCCTGCGTCAATCGGCGATCTTCAGGTAAAAGACTTGAGAACCAAGTAATGATCGAAGATTTGTCTTTCAGGAAAAAAAAGACCATTAACGGCATCAACACCAAATACACGACGAAGGTGATCAATCCACGCACCGACGCGACGGAAATGGAAACGACCCGGGACGCCCACTGCCGTTGTTCCTGATACAACGCATCGATCAAGCCGACCACCTGCTCGCGGGACACGAAGTCCGGATAGCGTTCCGGCAACTGCATCAATTCCATCTGCGCCCACGAAATCATTTTGGGCAACTGCTGGACCACTTGGACAATCTGGCGCGTCAACATGGGCAACAAGGCGAACAAAGCGACCAACAAGAACGCCATGAACAAACTGAACACCAAGGTCACTGCCGGCCCACGCGGCATGCGCCGGGACTCCAGCGTGCGTACAATTCCCTCCAGCAAATACGCGATCACCACGCTAGCCAGCACCGGGGCCAGCAAGCGACCCATAAACAGGATTACCACCGTCCCCACGAACAGAAACGCCGTCAGGATGACCACTTGCGGGTCCGAGAGGTTTCTTCTAAACCATTCGCGAATGACCTGCATCAGGCGTCCCCTACCCTGGAATTCAAATGCGTTTCCACATAGGCCTTAACGCCGTCTTCCAAGGACGTGAAGGGATGCACAAAACCCGCATGCCGCGCCTTGTCCATATCGGCCTGCGTGAAGTACTGGTATTTACCGCGCAAATGCTCCGGCATTTCGATATACTCGATCGTCGCTTCACGATCCATGGCGGCAAAGACCGCGTGCGCCAAATCGTTCCAGGACCGGGCCTGGCCCGTCCCACAATTAAACAGACCGGACATTTCCGGATGTTCCATCAGGTGCAGGGTCATGGCCACGGCGTCATCGACATACACGAAATCACGCACTTGCTCGCCGTCCCCGTATTCCGGCTTGTAGGACTTGAACAAGCGGACGCGGCCGGTCTCGCGGATTTGACCATAGGCCTTGTGCACCACGGACCGCATATCGTCCTTATGATCCTCCCACGGGCCGTACACGTTGAAATACTTGAGCCCGGCGATCATGCCCAGCAATCCTTTGCCCAGTGCCCACAAGTCGAACATATGCTTTGAATAGCCATACATATTCAGCGGTTCAAGCGTAGGGGTAACGAGATCGTCGTCGGAATAGCCCAAGTGGCCGTCCCCGTAGGTTGCGGCACTGGAGGCATATACAAAGCGCGCCCCATGCGTCAGGCACCACTCGCACAGTTCGCGGGTGACGCGGTAATTGTTATCAGCCAGGTAATCGGCATCCCGTTCCGTGGTGGCGCTGCAGGCGCCCATATGCAGGATCGCGCGGACACCGGTTAACCGGTCCTCCTGCACCAAGCGACGGAACGTGTCTTTGTCCAAATAGTCCTCGAACCGCAGCCCCACCAGGTTCTTCCACTTTTCGGAAGTCCCCAGCGTATCGACAATCCAAATATTGTCCTCGCCCCGCTGGTTCAGACCCGCGACGAGGTTCCGGCCAATAAAGCCGGCGCCGCCGGTGACTATGATTCGCTGTCCCATAACTGGTTATCCGTAAGCCTGCCGAATTCGTTCGATCGTTCCCGTCGTCGAGCGGCCTGCGACCAAGGGGGCCAGAACGACCCGCCCGCCGTGTGCCTCCACGACCTCTCTTCCGCTGACATAATGGGCCCAATCCTCGCCTTTGACCAGTACATCCGGCAGAATTTCGCCAATTAAGGTCGCGGGCTCGTCTTCATCAAACAGCACGACATAGTCGACGCACTCCAACGCCGCTAGCACCAAGGCCCGTTCCTGCTCGTCATTGACCGGACGTAGCGGGCCTTTGTTCCGCTTCACCGAGGCATCGGCATTCAAGCCAAGCACCAGGCAATCGCCCTGTTGACGGGCAAATTGCAGGTAAGTCACGTGGCCGGAATGAAGAATGTCGAAACAACCATTGGTGAACACGACCGTTTGGCCCTGTTCACGCAAACGGGCACGTTCACGCACCATGTCAGAACGGGAATAGCGCTTACTTTCCGAGGTCCTCATAGCCATCCTTCGCACCGGATTGCGGGCTACCACGCCACCCCCTGGGCCCCGCCGGCGATCACATGTTATCCGCAATCGCCTGACCGAACGCACTGCACTTAAGCAAAGTGGCGCCCTCCATCAGCCGCTCAAAGTCATAGGTTACGGTCTTGTTGCTGATCGTGGTTTCCATCCCCTTGACGATCAGATCAGCGGCCTCGGTCCAGCCCATGTAGCGGAACATCATCTCGCCCGACAGGATCAGGGAGCCCGGATTCACCTTGTCTTGATTCGCGTATTTCGGCGCCGTTCCATGAGTCGCCTCGAAGATTGCGGCCCCGGTATCGTAGTTGATGTTGGCGCCCGGAGCGATGCCGATCCCCCCCACACAAGCGGCCAAGGCGTCGGAGATGTAATCGCCATTCAAATTCATAGTGGCAATCACATCATACTCGTTCGGCCGGGTCAGAATCTGCTGCAGAAACGCATCGGCGATGACGTCTTTGATGATGATGTCCTCACCGGTGTTCGGGTTCTTGACGACTTGCCACGGACCGCCGTCGAGGTCCTGCGCCCCGAAGAGCTTCTTCGCGGTTGCGTAGCCCCAGTCGCAGAAGGCGCCTTCGGTAAACTTCATGATGTTACCCTTGTGCACCAAGGTGACCGATTTCCGCTCGTTATCGATGGCATACTGAATCGCGGCTTTGACCAGACGCGTGGTCCCCTCTTCCGAAATCGGCTTGATACCGATTCCGGAGGTCTCCGGAAAGCGAATCTTGTTGACCCCCATTTCCTTTTGCAGGAACTCGATTACCTTCTTCACTTCCGGTGTACCGGCCTGGTACTCGACCCCCGCGTAAATATCCTCTGAGTTCTCCCGAAAAATCACCATATCGGTGAGATCCGGGCGTTTCACCGGTGAAGGAACCCCTTTGTACCAGCGCACCGGCCGCAGGCAGACATACAAATCGAGCAATTGACGCAGCGCCACGTTGAGGCTGCGAATGCCGCCGCCCACCGGCGTGGTCAGGGGCCCTTTGATCGCGACCAAATACTCCTTGATCGCGGTTAAGGTCTCGTCCGGCAACCAAACGGGTTCACCATATACGTCGTTGGCTTTTTCGCCGGCATAGACCTCCATCCAAGAAACTTTACGCTTGCCGCCATACGCCTTTTCGACGGCTGCGTCCCACACAATCATCGCTGCGCGCGTCAAATCCGCTCCAGTGCCATCCCCTTCAATAAACGGTAGTACAGGATGGTCGGGGACCTGCAGGACCCCGTCGGAGTCCATTGTAATCTTTTCACCCGTGGCCGGTACCTGAATCTTCTGATAACTCATCGTATGCTCTCCTTTTGACTGCATGAAATCGAATTTGCAAACGCATAAGGATTCAGTATGGCACGGCCGGTGTCAACCCAGAAGCCGTGTGGATCAACGCTCACACAGGCTCAATAGCTAATGAAACCGCGTGTCCGTTCAGGTCCCAGTCGCTACCAGCGATCATCTCTGTTGCGACCAACGAAGTCGCCAAGACCTCGTTCTGAATGTAGGTCCGATGCCGCTCAACCGCTTGTTGCACCTCGGCATCGGCGTGGAATTGAACCGCAATTCGTTGGGTGACCTCAAAATCCGCGGCCTTCCGCATTTGCTGCACCTTATTAACGAACTCACGCGCTAATCCCTCGGCAATCAGCTCGGGATTCAATTTCAATTCCAAGGCCACCACAATCGCGCCCTCGGCGGCTACGGCGAGACCAGCCTTAGGCTTACGTTCGACGACCACATCCTCCGGTCCCAACACCAGGGTTTCACCATCGTCCAGTGACAACGTCACCTCGCGACCGTCCAACAGCTCAAGCAATTGCGCATCCGGCATCTGCTGAATCCATTTCACCGATTCCTTGACGCGACGACCTAAACGAGGCCCCAAACGACTAAAATTGGGTTTGGCGTTGAAGTCGGCCATCGCCGACTCGTCCTTGCTAAAGATCACCTCGTGCACGTTCAGCTCGTCACGAATGATATCCGCATAGGCCCCCACCGTCTCCAGGTGACTGTCATTGCGACAAACCACATGGATTGTTGCCAATGGCTGCCGCACTTTGACGTTAAAACTCGAACGCAATTGGCGGCCCAGCCCCACAACGGTCATCACCGCGTCCATTTGCTGTTCCAATTCCCGGTCGCGGCGAGCGTCATCCGAGACAGGGAAATCGCATAGGTGAACCGATTCCGGCATCGTCTCTGTGCGCAGGTTGCGGTAGATCACCTCGCTGATAAACGGCACGAACGGGGCGGCAATTTGTGACAAGCGAATCAATACCCGGTACAGGGTCGAATAGGCCTCGTTCTTGTCGCCGTCATCCTCGCTCTTCCAGAAGCGACGGCGACTGCGGCGAATGTACCAATTGGTCAAGTCCTCTACGAACCGGATGAATGGGCGCACAGCCAATTGCAAGTCGTAGACATCCATCGCCGCCACCACTTCATGGGCCAATCGTTCCATGGCGCTGAGGATCCAGCGGTCCAGCAGGTTGCGCGGTGCGTCCGTGGACCGCTCCGGCCGCCAGTCGTCGATGTTGGCGTAGGTGACGAAAAAGCTGTAAGCGTTCCACCACGGAATCAGCAGGTGCCGCAAGGAATGCTTCACGCCCTCTTCCGTAAAACAGAGATCCTCCGCCCGCACCACCGGCGACGAGATCATAAACAGGCGCAACGCATCGGCGCCGTAGGTGTTCACCACGTCAACGGGATCGGGATAGTTCTTCAGGCGCTTGCTCATCTTGCGCCCGTCGCCGGCCAGGATCATGCCGTTGACGACGACGTTCTTGAACGCCGGACACCCGCGCAAGGCCGTCGAAAGAATCATCAGGGTATAAAACCAGCCGCGTGTCTGGTCCAACCCTTCCGCAATAAAATCGGCCGGGAAATGCGCATGAAACCATTCTTCGTTCTCAAACGGGTAATGAATCTGGGCATACGGCATGGACCCGCTCTCAAACCAGCAATCCAACACCTGCGGCACGCGCCGCAGCGGTGCGCCCCCACTGGGCGACGGAATCTCAAGCCCATCGACAAAATGTTTGTGCAAGTCGGTGACAGCTTGTCCGGTTAATTCCTCCAACTCACGCACCGACCCGATGCATACGGTCTCCTGTCCATCCTCGCTTTGCCACACCGGCAGCGGGGTGCCCCAATAGCGATTGCGGGAGATCGCCCAATCCCGCGCGTTTTCCAGCCAACGACCGAAACGCCCGTCGCGGACATGATCCGGCACCCAATGCACCGTCCGGTTGTTCGCGATGAGTTGATCACGCATCTGCTCCACCCGCACAAACCACGTGGACACCGCGCGATAGATCAATGGTTCGTCGCAGCGCCAGCAATGCGGGTAACTATGTTGGATGGTCCCTTGATGAATCAATTGGCCGGCCTGCTTTAATGCCCGAATGATGTCGGGATCCGCCTGCTTGACCGCGCGACCCGCGTAATCGGCTACCTCTGCCGTGAACCGCCCTTCATCGTCCACCGGACAAACCACTGGCAGCCCCTCCCGCTTGCCCAGGGCGCTGTCGTCTTCACCAAAGCCGGGCGCAATATGCACCACGCCGGTACCGTCTTCCGTAGACACAAAATCGCCGGCACACACCCGGAACGCGCCTTGCTCAGCCAGATGCGCGAAATAAGGGAACAGGGGGGTGTAGGTGTGGCCCACCAACGCGTGCCCCTCCATTTCCGCCACCAGCTCGTAATCATCCGGTGACCGGTAATAGGTGGCCAAACGATCCCGCGCCAGGATGAACTGGCGCTCGCCATCGCGCACCTTCACATAGCTCACGTCCGGGCCGACCGCCAGGGCCATGTTCGAAGGCAACGTCCAGGGCGTCGTCGTCCATGCCAGGATGGCCGTGTCCGGTTCCTCCGTTAACGTAAACGCTACCGTAATCGCCGGATCCTTTACCTCCTGATAGCCTTGATTCGTCTCGAAATTGGATAACGGGGTTGCGCAGCGCGGGCAATACGGCAAAATCTTTTGCCCCTCGTAAATCAAGTCCTTTTCCCACAGCGATTTGAAGACCCACCAAATCGATTCCATGAACGACAAGTCCATCGTCTTGTAGTCATTATCGAAATCGACCCAGCGCCCCATCCGGGTGACGACTTCCCGCCATTCCTCCGTATAGCGTAAGACGATGCTGCGACATTTCTCATTGAACACATCGATGCCCAGCGCCTCGATATCGCGTTTACCGCTGATATTGAGTTCCTGTTCCATCTCGTATTCAACCGGCAACCCGTGACAGTCCCAGCCGAACCGACGTTCGACATACGCGCCGCGCATGGTTTGGTAGCGCGGGATAATATCCTTGATCGTGCCGGCCAACAGATGACCGTAATGGGGTTTACCGGTTGCGAAGGGGGGGCCGTCGTAGAAGACAAACTCCTCCGCCCCCTGACGTTGCGCCAAGGACCGCTGAAAAATCTGTTCCTTTTCCCAAAACGCCAGAACCTCATGTTCTTGCGCCGCGAAATCGACTTTGTTGCTGACTGCCTTAAACATACGATGCTCTCCAAAAACGAATGCGCTGACGGTATCAGAATCGAGGGAATAGGCAAGCCAGCGGTCTACATTGGCGTTGAGCGCGCGCCGGCCCGTTCGTAATCCCGCCTTTAGG
>SKLK01000027.1 GCA_007123265.1 Kiritimatiellia bacterium | reverse complement strand
CCCGATCGCGGTGTTGCGCGGGCCGGTGCGGACATGAGTCCAGCCCCGTCCCGCGCGCCTTGCGCTCGGCCCCGCCTGACACGCTCCCACGCGAGAAGCGCTTTGCGCTTCGACCCCTTTGCCCACCGCGTAGCAGCCCTTCGGGCGAATGCAACTGTGATTGTCAGAGTACCGGCTTTAGCCGGAAGCTCTGCGCGGGCTTCAGCCCGCAGGACTTGCCACCACAGTTTCTCTGTCCCTAAGCTGTTCCTCCGCCAGCAGCCCTTCGGGCGAACGCCAACGATGTCTTTACCCAGGGTTTCCGAAAACCGACCACCGACAACCGCTCTCTAACCCTGCCTAGCCTTCACTTCTGCATCTTCTGCGTATTCAGCGGTTGTTCCTGCCTGATATCGGAGGGGCAATGCACCGCTAGTGTTCGATTTCGTACCGGCGGGCGGCCCGCGCGGTCAGCGTCACCCATTCCTTCCACATGGTCCGCAGCTCGCGTTGGCGGCGTTTAATCTCGGCTTGTAATTGTTGCTTGCGCTCCGATGTGGCCATTTTCATTTCGGCAAACTGCTTCATGATTACCGTCGCATGATGGTCGAAGGTGTCGGCGAGGGATTCCAGCATATGCCGGCATTCCGCCGCCCCGGCATCCATTTTGTGAGACAATTGCTCGAGCAGGAGTTGCTTGTCATTTCGAACCAGGGTCTTCTGAAGGCGGACCATGTCATAGGTCTTCAATTCCCGCGTCAAGCCCAGCTTGGAAGCAAGCCAAACCAGCC
The DNA here is from genome assembly GCA_007123265.1 of Kiritimatiellia bacterium. GTDB lineage: Bacteria > Verrucomicrobiota > Kiritimatiellia > SLAD01 > SLAD01 > SLAD01. Next base: position 11,468 of record SKLK01000027.1, on the reverse strand, counting down.
ACTTGGTGGGATCGAAATGATACCAGCGCACCCCGTTGCGGTAGTCGGCTTGAAACGCGTGATGATAATTGTGGTAGCCTTCGCCGAAGGTGACCAGCGAAAGCAGCGCGTTATCGGCCGCGCTCAACTCCTTGGCATACGTTTTGGAGCCGATGGTGTGCGCCAGCGAGTTGATGGACCAGGTGCAATGGTGCAGGGCGAAAATCCGCACCACAAAGCCGGCATAGAGCGCGACAAGTGGCGGCATGAACAGGCAGCCAATGCCCCATACGGCCAGATTGGTGCCGATCGCCAAGGGCAGGTAATACCGGTGCTGGAACATCACTCGCGGATTTTTGATTAGGTCGGCCACACGCGTTTCTTGGAAATCCTGGCGATAGGAAATCATCCACAGCATGTGCGCGTACCAAAACCCTTTCTTGATCGAGTACGGGTCTTTATCGGTATCCACATATTGGTGATGCAGTCGATGGTCATGCGCCCAGCTGAGCGCCGTCCACTGAAAGGCGAGGGTCGACCCGACTAATGTGGCCCATTCATAAACGGGATGCGCGCGGTACGCGCGGTGGGAAAAAAGGCGATGGTAGCCGGCCGTGATTGAGAGTCCACCAATGATAAACGTGATGGCAAAGAGCCACGCAGCCGCCCATGATAAGTCGCCGATCACAAAGGGCAACAAGGCGATTAATAAAACGTGATAGCTGAGCACAAAACCGAGAAACGGCCAGTTGATTGGTTCGGGTTGTTTTTCCGTTACAGTCATGCGGACAGCCTACGTGAAGCGACCGCAAGAAGAAACGCCAAAATCGATTATTCGGCGCACGTCGTTGATGACGCGGTGGAAGCGTCCGCCAAGGCGGCCTCAATCGCCGGCAGATCCGCGCCGGTCAAGCCGACCGAAAAGCCCGCCTCACGGATCAGGCGCGAGGAGTGCTGTGCCAATAGGAGCAGCATCAAAATATCGAGGAACGGAATGAACATGGCCGCCGCCCAGATGGGGGGGTACCCGATCCGGGAGGCCGATGCCAGCCGGTAGGCGAAAAAGATGCGGAAGGGGAGGACGATCAAAAAGAGGGGCTGAAACAATGGCCAAGCCAGCGTGGCCACCACGCAGATCAACACGCCCCGCTGGGCCCGGGCCACGCGTTGCAGGCGCGTCAACGACTCGAGATCCAGTGAAGGTTGCTTGCTTTCGGAAACCGCATTCATGCCGGGATGGACTGTACCGGACCACGCCGATGGTCGCAAAGGCCAATTTTTGGAGGATCGATTCATTTTCCCGCTTGACGCCTGTCGGTAAATAGTTAATATATTTACTATTAATAGGTGATCTATATGCCGAGTTTGTATGATGGAACCAAAGCTGAAGTACGCGCATTGAATGCGTTGATCACAATGTCGCGCGCGGTGAACGCTGTTCACGGGACGTTGGCCGCCCGTCGCCTCGCCGATGGGGTGCCCATGGCTCAGTTCGCGGTGTTGGAGGCCTTGTGGCACGGTGGGTCGATGTGTCAGCGGGATTTGGCGGGCAAGTTGCTGGTGTCCGGGGCCAACGTGACTCAGTTGGTAGATGCCGTGGAACGAAAGGGCTGGGTCACGCGTGAGCGGGACAAGCGCGACCGCCGCTATATCATTTTGCATCTGACGGAAAAGGGGCGGACCCTGATCGCTGCGCAGTTTCCCCGCCACGCGCGCGAGGTGGCTGAGCTGTTTTCGGTGTTAACCCCCACAGAACAGAATACCTTGCGCGAACTCGCCAAGAAGGTCGGCAAACAAGAGAAGAAAGGAAAGATGAAATGAAAAAAGCACAAATGATTGCAGGTATCCTTTTGGGCCTGTTGTTCTTAACCTTTGGATCCAACTTCTTTATTGGGTTCATCGAAATTCCGCCACCGCCCGAGGACTCCTATGCGGCGGGGTATATGGGGGCCATGTACATGACCGGATTCCTCGCGTTTATCAAGTCACTACAAATTATCGGGGGCATCTTGGTGGCGATTCCCAAAACGCGGGCGATTGGCCTGTTGATTTTGACCCCAATCATCGTCAATATTGTGCTCTTTCACCTCTTCATCACCGAGGGGCATGGCCTGTTTGATCCGCCTGTGGTGGGTGTGACCGTCCTGGCGGCGTTCCTGATCTGGACGCACCGGCGAGGCCTGAAAGTCGCCCTTTTATCTGAAGAGTAATGTGCTAGGGTCGAGCGGCATCCACGCGGAGTGGATGCCGCAACCAACAGAAAGATGGGAGGCGAGTAATGAGCTGGAACCCTGCCTTGGCGCCGGTATGTCCCGATCGCGATTCGGTCGATAGCATCGAAACGTTGATTATACCGCGGTCACAGGACTTGGGCGGCTTCGAGGTGCGACGCGCCTTGCCCGCGCCGTCCCGGCAAATGGTAGGGCCGTTCATCTTTTTCGATCAGGCGGGCCCGGCGGAGTTCCTGACGCAGCAGGGGATCGATGTGCGGCCTCATCCGCACATCGGCCTGTCCACGATTACCTATCTGTTCGCAGGCGAGTTCCATCACCGGGACTCTTTAGGCACCGATCAATTCATTTATCCGGGTGAGGTCAATTGGATGACGGCGGGACGCGGGGTGACGCATTCCGAGCGCACCGGCGCGATCACCCGTCAACGGCCACATCGTTTGTTTGGGGTCCAGACCTGGGTCGCATTACCGGAAGCAATGGAGGATGTGCCGGCCGATTTTGAACATCATGGCAAGGACGCGTTACCATTTCTCGATGCGGAGGGTAAGCGGCTGCGCTTGATCGTAGGCTCCGCATACGGGCAGCGCGCCCCGGTGAAGACCTATTCCGAGATGTTCTATGTGGACGCCGAGTTGCAGCCGGGGGCGACGTTGCCGTTGCCGGACGAACACGAAGAGCGCGGGATCTATGTGCTGCAAGGTTCGGTGTGGGTCGCGCATCAGGAGTTTCAGTCTGGTCAAATGATGGTTTTCCGGCCCGGCGACCGGCTCGGCATTCGCGCCGGAGCGAAAGGGGCGCGGGTGATGCTGCTAGGCGGTGAGACCTTAAGCGGTCCCCGCTACATCTGGTGGAATTTTGTGGCGTCTTCGCGGCAGCGGATCGAGGCCGCGAAAGAGGCCTGGCGGCAAGCGGATTGGGGGGCTGGCTGGTTCACCTTGCCGCCTGGCGATGACCAGGAATTCGCGCGTGCGCCTGAATCAAATGATGCCCGGAAAGATTCCACGGAGACCAATGAGTAAGGCCAACGAGCGCCAACGGACTGTGGAGGCCATTGGTGACCACTAGTATGGAGCATTGGCTAGCTGACTCTGGCGCACGATTCGAAGCCGCGCGTCTGGGGTTGGTCTGTAATCCCGCCAGCATAAACAGCGAGCGCCGACATTCGGCGGAGCTCTTACGTCAGGCGGTGGGCGATCGCCTCACCTGCCTGATCGCTCCGGAACACGGTTTCCTCGGCGTGGCGGGGCCGGGTGAGGCCGTGGCGGATGGGGTCCACCCCGAATGGCAGATCCCCGTCTATTCGCAATACAACGCTACGCCAGAAACATGGCAGGCAATTGCGAGGCGGGTGGATTGGGTCTTGTTTGACCTCCAAGATCTGGGGGTCACGTGCTACACCTACGTGCACACGTTGCGGCAAGTCTTGGAAGCGGGTGCGCGAGAAGCGTTCGGGGTCGTGGTACTGGATCGGCCGGTGCCCTTCGCCGCGACGCTGGACGGACCGATGCGGGAAGAGGCGTTTGCCAGCGTGGTGGCGCCCATCCCGGCGCCGTTCCTCTACGGAATGACCCCTGGCGAAGCGGCGCGCTGGCTGGTGCAAGAGCTGAATCTGCCTGTGGAACTGCAGGTGGTTCCTGTGCCGGACTGGACGCGACACGCCGTCGACGCGGCGCAGTGGCCGGAGTGGGTTGCTCCGTCCCCCGCCATTCGTTCATGGGCCTGCGCGGCCTGTTTTCCCGCCACGGTGTTTACCGAAGCCTTGCCACAGATCGATTGCGCTCGAGCCACGACCATGGCCTTCCAGCAAATCAGCGCCACCGGCATGAACCCCGAGGCGCTATTGGAGGGGGTAACGGCTCATGCCTTGCCCGGCATCGCCTTTGCCGTTGCGGCCGGTGACAGGGCTGCGGATGGCGATCGACCGGCGCTAATCCTGCGGGTGACGGATATGCTTGGCTATCGGCCTGCTTTGACGGCGCTCACTGTGATATACGAGTTGCAGCGGATAGGGGGGCGGGATTGGTTGTGGCAGGCACCGGAAGCGCGTCCGGAATGGTTCGATCGATTGTTCGGTACCGACCGGGTGCGCCAGCAATTGATGGACGAGGTGCCACCGGACATGATAGCGGCCGAGTGGCTGCCGACCCGCAGCGCGTTTGAACAGCAACGGTCCGGGGCACTGCTCTATCCCCTGTCGAAAAGGCCCGCTTGACAGGCCGATGCGAATCGGTACACTGGCACAACCTTGGGGGCGTTTAGCTCAGCGGGAGAGCGCTACCTTCACACGGTAGATGTCACAGGTTCAAATCCTGTAACGCCCACCAGTCTTTTTGAATCCTATCATGGAAAAATCCAAAGAAAAACGGCGCTCGGGGTGTTTTTGGGTCTTCTTTGTCGGCATCGTACTGATCTTGATGCTGAGTTTGACGATCAATCTGGCCTATTTCTTCTCCTCCTTCCGCCAGGACGAAGCGCGACGCCCCGGCGGGACACGCCCGGTTGATCAGTTCCCCGATTTCCGGGTGACGTGGTCGTATGGCCACGGCGATACGGTTGTTGCCCGGATCCCATTGCAAGGACTGATCATCCGTGAAGCCGAAGGGGGGCTGTTCACGCCTCGCTTTGACCGGGTACAAACCATTCTGGACCAAATTCGTCAGGCCACCAATGACGAGAAGGTGCGCGGCATCATTTTGGAGGTCGACTCGCCCGGCGGTGCGGTGACGCCCAGCGATGAAATCTATCATGCGCTGCGCCAGTTTCGCGCCAGTGATGACGACCGCCGCATTGTCGTGTTCACCCGCGATATGGCGGCGTCCGGGGCCTACTATGCCGCCATGGCCGGCGACGTAATCGTGGCAGAGCCGACCGCCATCATTGGCTCTGTGGGCGTGATGATCCAAACCTTGAATTGGCAGGAGTTGAGTAGCCGGATTGGTATTCGCGATACCACGATCAAGTCCGGGGAATCCAAGGACATGTTGAATCCCTTCCGCACCACCACCGAGGAGGAGATCGCCATCCTACAAACCTTGGTGGATTCGATGTTCGAACGGTTCCTTGGCATTGTCAAAGAGGGGCGCGGATGGAGCGCCGAACAATTGGAGCGTGTGGCTGATGGTCGGGTCTTTACCGCGACCGACGCCTTGGCAGAGGATTTGATTGACGCGGTAGGTTACTGGGACGAAGCGGCGGCCATGATGGCCAATCTATTGGATGTGCGCGATCTGCGCGTGATTCGCTATGAGCGCCGCACCGACTGGTCGGATTGGCTGTTTAGCTTGCGCTCTCCGCTGGAGCCATGGACCACTGCTTTACCCTCGCCAGACCGCCCGCGGATGATGTATTTGTGGCGACCTTGAAAGTTAATCGTTTGCGGTAAGGCGGAATCATGGAAAAGATCGGTATTGTAGGCTTGGGTTATGTGGGGTTGCCGTTGGCGACGGCGTTTGCCCCCCACTTCGATGTAATTGGTTTTGACGTCAACAGTCAGCGCGTGGCGACCCTCAAGGACGGCGTGGATGAAAACGACGAGGTAGGCGCGGACGCGCTCAAGCTACCGCGTCTGCAGTTCACCGACCGGGCCGAGGACTTGGCCGCATGTACGTTCATTGTCGTCGCCGTGCCGTCGCCGATCAACAGTTCCCACGAACCGGACCTCGAGTGCTTGCGCAGTGCCTCCGCGACCGTCGGCCGGATCCTCAAACCCGGCATGTGTGTCGTATTTGAAAGTACGGTGTATCCCGGCGTGACCGAGGATGTCTGCTTGCCGATCATGGAGCAGGAATCGGGGTTGAAACTGGGCGACTTTCAATTGGGCTATTCGCCTGAACGTGTGAACCCCGGCGACAAGGAGCGCCCCATCACCGCTATCACCAAGGTGGTCAGCGGCGCCGACGCGGAAACACTGGATCGGGTGGCCACGGTGTATGGCGCTGTGATTACCGCCGGGGTCCACCGGGCCGCTACGATTAAAACCGCCGAAGCCGCCAAGGTGATCGAAAACGTCCAGCGCGACCTGAACATCGCGCTGATGAACGAACTCTCAAAGATCTTTTCCCGTATGGGGCTGCGCACCTCGGAGGTGCTTGATGCCGCCGCGACCAAATGGAATTTTCATCGCTATCATCCCGGCTTGGTCGGCGGGCATTGTATCGGCGTGGATCCCTATTATCTAACGCATCGCTCGTTGCAACTTGGGTATCATCCCGAAGTGATCCTGGCGGGGCGCCGCATCAACGACAACATGGGGCAATATGTCGGGGAATTGACCGTGCGGGCATTGAACGCTGTGGGTTGTTTGCCACGCGACGCCCGGATCTGGGTGCTGGGGTTAACCTTTAAAGAGAATGTCCCCGACTTGCGCAACACCCGCGCGACCGACGTCATCGACTACCTGAAAGGATACGGGGCCAATGTCATGGCCTGGGAACCGCTGGTCGATGAGGCGTTCATTCGCGACCGCTACCAATTGGAGACGCTGACGTTCGATCAAGCCCGCGACCTCGATGCCGTGGTTTTGATCAACGGCCACGACGAATTTTCCGGGATTGATTTGGCAACGCTACGTCAGCGCATGCGGTCCCCGGTTTTAATGGATGTGAAAAACTTCTTCGACCGCGACCAAGCGCTGACCGCGGGATTCGAGTACGTCAGCCTCTAATCCGATCCGCAAACAAGCGGCGCAGCAATCACCGTTCCGGTAACGGTGTCGCCTCAAAGTCGTCGAAGTTGATCATCGCAAACGGCGTGTGCCGTCGTGGCAACACCAAACCCGGCTGCGGTGATACCTGTTCCCACCAGCGGCCGTCGGCTGCCGCGGCGGACGGTGTATGTTCCACTGCGATCATGCGGCCTTGAAATGAGATCACCACGGCTGCGCGGAAGAACTCGCCATACCGATCCAGCGTACTGGGATGCAGATAGACCGCGCTTTGGCCCCGTTGATTTTGTGCGACATTGATGTATTTGCTTTCACCGCTAAATACGTGCAGGGGTCGATCCCCTTCGGCCGGATTGTTGTTACGCATGGCCACGTAGTACGTGAAGGTTAGTTCATTGAACCACTCCGGGCCGTCGCGCGAGGTTTGAAATTCGGTCTTAATCTCCAGCCATTGACGCTGGCGTTGTTGGGCGGCCGGGCCTCCGCGCGTGGTGTATTGCGGGGCGCGCACCGTGTCGGCTTCCAGTCGCCGAATGCGCAGAATCTCTGGCATTTGTTGGGCCAACAGCTCGGCGGGTAGGCTGAAGGATAGTAAGACAGCGGCCATCAGGCCGGTACGTAGTAGATACGGTGTATGCATAGCCATTCTCCTCTCCACAGGGATCACACTTTCTAATCAAAACCCTAACGCCTTTTGCGGTCCCGGTCAACATCCCTCACCGTTCGCCCGCCTGCGCTTCTTGGGCTATCCTCCCCATCTCTCTCGCCACCCACGCTGATTGGCGGACGCTCCGTAGGTCAGACATTCCTGCCTGACCTTTGAGCGGTGGTTGGTTTTTCTGGTGTGCGTTGGCCAAAAGGGTCGCGTGGGTCACGCGCCAGTCACGACCGATCGCGGTGTTGCGCGGGCCGGTGCAGGGGATGAGGTGTAATCTTTTCACGGGAAGCCGTGATCGTGGTCGTAGGTGTCCGGTGTCAGGTTCTCGGTTTTAGGATTTTGGTTTTCTCCGCCTACTCGTAATCGTAATCGTAATCCTACTCGTACTCGAAATCGGCTCCCACTCCTACTCGCTCACTCGTACTCGACTACTCCTACTCGCCCGCGCCCAGCGTGCGCGGCTACAGCAGAGGCCAGATACCAAACTGTAGCCGGTCCCGGTGGGGCCGGCCGAAACGATCACTTGTCCCGGCTTACTTTTCTCGCCAAGCCCGCCAAGCGCGCAAAGGATTCCACATTCGCATCCCTCTTGGCGATCCCCGCGGCTTGGCGAGAGGCCCCTTTGGACTGCGGCGCTGCGCGCCGCTTTGGACTTCCCTTACGTTTTCTCTCACGGCTGGGTGGGACGCCTCGCCTCACCGATTTCGTCAGACGAAGATGGGGCGAATCCTCCCGCCTTCGCCCGAACGCTGCGCGTCGGGACTAGGGCGCGGCAAGCCGGATGAGCCGCGAAAGAGGATCGATCGCGATCCGCACATGAACCCGCGCTTTCTCCGCGGCGTCGCAGCGCTCCGCCCTCCACCCGGAAAGACCACGCGTGCTGATCCGAATATGCGTTCGTTGCAATTAAACGTGCATGGCCATCATCCAAAGCGCCGCCCAGCGGCGCACTCCAAAGGCGCTTGTCACGTTCCTTTGGACTGCGGCGCTGCGCGCCGCTTTGGACTTCCCTTACGTTTTCTCTCATGGCTGGGCGGGACGCCTCGCCTCACCGATTTCGTCAGACGAAGATGGGGCGAATCCTCCCGCCTTCGCCCGAACGCTGCGCGTCGGGACTACGGCTCGGCAAGCCGGATGAGCCGCAAAAGAGGATCGATCGTGCTGCGAACAAGCACCCGCGCTTTCTCCGCAACGATTTTGTGCCGTTGATCCAGTGCCTCCAGTCTTGTCATCGGCCGTTCGATTTGCTATACAGGTCCTAGTTCAGGAGCGAGGGTGTGCATACCACCACATATCGCAGGGGAGGTAAAACACGGGCAAGGTGTGTGCGGCCATTGGGGCGATGCCCGGTTTTCCTGTGCCTTGTCGTGGCGCTGCTCGTGGCGCGGTCAAATGCCGGGGCGGAGGCATTTGAGTTAAACCCGGCGCCTACGCGGGACGCTCGTCTGCCGTTGACCGTAAAGGTTTTCTTCTCTGTCGCGCAATTCCGTCTCACGTTAGATGGCCCGGGTGTGGATCAGACCGTATTCCTGCCGAATGTCCGGGGGCGTGTCGGTGCCTCGGTTGAATGGGAGCGATTGGTGCTGGCGATGCAGGTACCGCATGGGGAGCCTGAGGATACGACCGATTACGGACGTACCCGGAGTTTTGACGTGCAACTGCGTCACTATGGGGATGTCAGCGCGATGGAATTCTATCTGCAATCCTATAGCGGGTATTATTTGGAAGACCTGCCGGATGGGTGTCGTCGCGGTGCACCGTGTTCGCTTCGCCCGGATCTCCGCGTGCGGCATGCCGGGGCCCATTTTCATTATGTGTTTGATCCCGCTTGGTCGATGCAGTCGGCTTTCGGTTCCCGGGATGCGCCGGAGACCTCCGGTGGTTCGTTTATTCTCTCTGCCGACGTTAACGCATTGACGCTGAACAATGATGGGGTCCTGATTCCCGGCATGCGGCCGCCACTGGACGGCGGGCAATTCATTAGTGGCACGCTGGTCCCTGCCTATGGCCATACCTGGGTGCGGGGGGCTTGGTATGTGGCACCGATCGTGCGCGCAGGCATGGGGGTGATGTGGGCCAATTATTCCGTCGTGCCGGGTGCATCACGCCCCGACAGCGAGTGGTTGCTGAATTTTAAATTTGGACTTCGCCTCAGCACCGGGTACGCGGGAAAGGACTGGCGAGCGGGCTTTCAAAGCCACGTCGATGTCTGGTTGCCGATCCATGACGAGTTGCAGGTCATGCCAGGCACGATGTACGGCGAGTTCTTCGTTGCCCGCTCTTTCTAGGCTGCGGACGGCCACGTGTTAGTCCCGGGGGCGTTCTGCGATCAGGCGGCCAGTCAGGTGTCCAGTGAGCACGGTCCCGGCAAAAATTGGCAACTCATAGGTGGGCGCGAGCAGGGAGAAGTTCCCGCCCACATAGGTGCCATAGGCGGGATGCATAATCCGGTAACCTTCGTATGTGGCCTGTGCATTCTCGTGCGCTTCGAGATAGCCCAGTGCATCGTTAGAGGCCAGTGCTTCGTGGTATAAGTTGACGAAGGGAATCACATAGACGAAGGCGTAGGTGCCCTTCCACTTTCGATTGGCGAAATCTTTGGCATGCCCGCCTTCGTGCACGGCGATAGCCGGGATATCTGAGAAAAGGCTGATCGTGTTGGAGTACGGGTTGTAATGATCGCCACCGAAGAATCGGCCGGGTAACAGGGTATACTGCAGCCACGAGATCATGCCGATGGTGTAACGCCAACCGGCGTTCATGGATTTGTTGGCGACGATCCGCCTGAACTCCTGCCTCGGCGCGTACTGGTTCAAGCGAACCTTCACATACTCCAGCTCGTTCACGGCCAAATAGCGCGTCAGAACCGCTTCGGTCTCGTCGCCGATCTTGTGATTGTCCGCGCGCCGATCCCACAAAACCAACTTGGTCAGCCAACTGCCGGGCCAGATCCAGTCGGAGGCGTCCAGCACCCGGTTGGGGCGGCCCCGGACGATTTGGGTGTCGCCAAGCGGTTCGGCCGGCAAGCGGGGGTCATCGAACGTGATGCCTTCGCGATACGGTACGGTGGCGCACCCACCCCCAAGCATGCCCATGCAGCATACGAATACAAGCCATCGGCAGGCCATCACTTTCATAGTTTAAACGGTGCCGAAAAGCAGCGCCACCGTCAAGCGTCCAGTCGGGCGAAGCCCCCGTAGGTCAGGCACTCCTGCCTGACCGTTGAGCGACGCTTGGTTCGAGTGTGCGTTGGCCAAAAGGGTCGCGTGGACCACGCGAGAAGCGCCTTGCGCTGCGACCCTTTTCACACCGCAATGCATCCCAACTCGGGAGGGCGAGCGTCCCCGCGAGCCGTCCGATTTCCTGTGTCACGGCTCGACAGAGTCTCGCCCTCCCCAATGCCGTTCCGGCTTTAGCCCGCAGGAATAGCCGGTCCGCCCCCTGTGGACTGCGGCGCTCGGCGCCGCTTTGGACAAGCCCCCCGTTGTTTAACCAGCCACCAACATTTCCCCCATACCAGCCAAAGCACTTGTCATCCCGAGCGAAGCCGAGGGATCTCAATTCCAACCCACAGCCCTCAGCCATCTAGAGCAACTTATAGCCAAGACCGATTAGGAGTACGAGTACGAGTACGATTACGAGGGAGAGCTACACTCCCGCAGGCCCCCGCAATTGCTCCATAAACTCGAATGGACTGCGAATGCCGACCCCCATATGCTTCGCTGTGTGCAGGTAGATGTGTTAGGGAAAGTGAAGTTGTGTTCTATTTTTTTTCGTGAGCATTGTCGGGCACTTTGTCGACAAAGCTCGCGATTAAGCTCGCGACAAAGTGCGTTGGGGACAGAGCAATGGTGACCTTCGGCGGCTGGCGCGGTGTGATTTTCAATCAGGTTGCCGTCTCCCGGGAACGCCGAGCCCCAGCTCGGCTCCTAAT